>JAAYXX010000264.1 GCA_012515695.1 Chloroflexota bacterium | reverse complement strand
GCCATCCTTGGCGGCTTGATATGATGCCGGCTGGAAGCCAGCGGTCCAATGATACTAGCGTTTAGTGCACTTCACCTTTTCTTACATCAGCCCGGCACTTTCAGTGCTGGGCGAGAGACCGCCCCATCCTGATCGCCATTACCGAACCATTTGTCGTGCTCAAAAGTATCACGACATGGAGGGAAGGGATTGATGATTGCTTTGGTAACGACAACCGCGAGCGACTTTTTACCAACAGCGGCAGCAGCATCGCTCGCTCTGATTGCCATTGTGACGCTGGCAACCCTGCTCATGCAGAAGGAAGCGGTCAGCGGGCTATCCGGCCTCCGCGTCACGCGCTGGGACCGCGCCCTGAACATCGCCCTGCTCCCCCTCACCTTTGTCCTTGTGCTCACCATCATTCTAAAGCTCGCCTCGGTGTGGAGGTAGCGCCATGTATCGCAAACAGCCTTTCTTTCGCATGAAAAGCTGGGGAGCAACTAACGGGGAACGCGCAGACGCGCAAGAAATACGGCTGCCCCAAGACGCAACGGACGCCCACGCGCGCGAGTCCGCAGCATTTGCCCCGTGGCGCGCGTGGGTCTGCCTGGCGCTTCTCCTGGTCGCCGAATTGCTCACGATTGCAGTCCCGCCGCTGGGGCTGGCGGTGTATGCCTTGCTGCTCATCGGGGTGCTGGCCTATGGGGCAATGGGGTGGCAAGGGCCAGAGCGCAACCTGATTCTGGGGCTGGCGCTGGTCCCGCTGCTGCGCCTGCTCTCGCTGGCGCTGCCACTGAGCACGTTCCACCGCCTGCTATGGTATCCGCTGGTGATGCTACCGATAATGAACGCCACCCGCCTCGCAGCCCGCACAGCGGGCCTTTCCCGCGAGGCGATGGGCCTGCGCGTGGGCAACCTGCCGCTTCAGCTTGCGGCGGCCCCAGTCGGGCTGGGAATCGGCGTCATCGAATATCTCATTCTCAGACCCCAACCGCTCGTCGCTGGCGACACACGGGTGATGTACGGCCTGGCCGCGCTGACCCTGATCATCTTTGCCGGATTCGGGGAAGAGCTTGTCTTTCGCGGGCTGCTCCTGCCCCTGGCCCAGTCCGCCATGAAGGGGTGGGGCATCGTCTATGTCTCGGCGCTCTTTGCCGCCTTGCACGTCGTCTATCGCTCTCCGGCGGAAGTGCTGCTGATGTTCGCGTTCAGCGTCCTGCTGGCGCTGTTCGCAAGCAAAAGCCGGTCCATTCTCGGCGTTTCCCTGGCGCATGGTCTGGCAAACGTAACCCTGTTCCTGGTCATGCCAGAAATAGAGCACGAGCCATTTTTCGGTATCGCCGTCGCCGCGCTGCTCGGCTGTAGCGTGGTGGCGTTGGCATGGGCTACCTGGAGCATATACAGGCTGGGGCCTGTGGAAAAGGCGCACGTGGAAACGAGCGCGGACGCGGGCGCAACCGGGCCAGAAGCGCAGCAGCCCCCACCGCCGCCTGACCTCGACCGCTCTCCCGTAAGCGGCGTATGGACACAGGCGACTGACCTGCAATCCGACGAGCATGCAGACAAGAGGGAGGAGGAAAGATGATTGGAATTGGCGTCATCGGGTACGGCTACTGGGGCCCCAACCTGGTTCGCAACCTGGCGGAAACCCCCGATGCAAAAGTGATCGCCGTCAGCGACCTCAGCCAGGAGCGGCTGGCCCAGGCGGAATCTCGCCACCCCACCATTTGCGCTACCACCGATTGCCGCGACCTGTTTACCAACCCCGCCATCGACGCTATTGTGGTTGCTACCCCTGTATCCACGCATTACGAACTGGCTATGCAGGCCCTGCAATCGGGCAAGCATGTCCTGGTGGAAAAGCCCCTCACGTCTACGCTCGACCAGGGGTTGCGCCTGCTGGATGAAGCCAGGCGCCGAAACCTCGTCCTCATGGTGGATCATACCTTTATCTACACCGGCGCGGTCCGCAAGATTCGCGAGATCGTCCAGTCGGGCGCGCTGGGGCCAATCTACTACTATGACTCGGTGCGCATCAACCTGGGGCTGTTCCAACGCGACATCAACGTATTGTGGGACCTGGCCGTACACGATCTGGCGATCATGGATTACGTACTGGACGCCCGCCCGCACGCCGTATCCGCTACGGGAATCGCGCACATCAACGAAAACGAGGACGTTGCCTACCTGACCTGCCTCATGGAAGACAGGACTATTGCCCACATTCACGTGAGCTGGCTGGCGCCCGTCAAAGTCCGTCGCACCCTCATCGGCGGCGGGCAGCAAATGATCGTGTACGACGACCTGGAGCCGAGCGAAAAGGTCAAAGTCTATGACCGAGGAGTCACGGTAAGCGAAAGCGAAAGCGACAACGTGTATCAAATGCTGGTGGGCTATCGCACAGGCGACATGTGGGCGCCCAAATTGAGCACCACCGAGGCGCTGCAAAACGAAGCGCGCCATTTCGTGCAGTGCGTCGCCCAAAACCAGCAACCCGATACCGACGGCGACGCTGGCCTGCGCGTCGTGCGTATCCTCGAAGCCGCAGACCTTTCGCTCAAGCAAAAAGGTCTTCCCATCGAGTTGAACTGGGAAAGGATGCCCGTATGACGCCACGAGATATCAGAACCTCTTCAACGAACCTCACCCCTAACCCCTCTCCAACATTGAAGAGGGGAACCCAATATACCCCCTCCTTCTCCCCCTCCCCAACATTGGAGAGGGGGCCGGGGGGTGAGGTTTCCCCCAATTCTGGAAATGGGCCGGGGGGTGAGGCAGCATGACTGACACCAAAAACCGGCCACGCACAGTCCAGGCCGTCCACGGCCTGCAACAAGTCAAAGAAGACCCCGCCTTTGAGCTGGGGCTGGCCGAACACCTGCGGGCCACCTACACCCGCGAGGCGCTGATCGAGCTATATGGGCGGTTCGCCGTGGGCGAAGGCCCCGTGGACGCGCTCATGCGCCGGACCATCTGGCGCGCCGTCGCCCGCCAGTTCGGGCAGAGCGTTACCATCAACGCGGGCGTTGGGTTCAAGCATCTTGAGACGTTTGAAATCGGTGACGCGGTGTTCATCGGCGCGCAAACCTACATCCAGGGCCGGTTCGACGGGCAATGCGTGATCCGCGATCACGTCTGGATCGGGCCGCAGAGCTACTTCGACGCGCGCGATCTGGTCATCGAGGAATACGTCGGCTGGGGGCCAGGGGCCAAAGTGCTGGGGTCCGCCCATACCGGCAACCCCGTAGACGTGCCGGTCATCCAGACAGACCTGGAGATCAAGCCCGTGCGGGTAGAAGCGTGGGCCGACATCGGCACGAACGCCGTGCTGCTGCCGGGCGTCACCATCGGCAAGGGGAGTATCGTGGGCGCGGGAGCGGTTGTCACCGAAGACGTGCCCCCGTTTGCAATAGTGGCTGGTGTCCCTGCTCGCTTTTTGCGCTGGCGCGATCCAGCGCACATCAACGAGCAGGAAGAGAACATCAGAAGGGAGTGAAAAACGTGCAGTACAAGCGCGCCCTGATTACCGGGGGTGCTGGGTTGATTGGCTCACATATCGCCGACGAGCTGGTGCAACTGCCCGTCGAAGAGATTGTGATTTACGACAATTTCGTGCGCGGACAACGTGAGAACCTGGCTTCGGCGCTGGATGATGGGCGGGTCCGCGTTGTCGAGGGGGATATCCGCGATAGCGAGCACCTGGCCCAAGTGATGCAGGGGATTGACCTGGTGTTCCATCAGGCCGCAATCCGCATCACCCAATGCGCCGAGGAGCCGCGCCTGGCCGTCGAGGTGCTGGTAGAGGGAACCTTTAACGTGCTGGAAGCCGCGGTCAACGCGGGCGTGAAAAAGGTCGTGGCGGCCTCTTCCGCGTCGGTCTATGGGATGGCAGACACCTTTCCCACCACCGAAGAGCACCATCCCTACAACAACCGGACGCTCTACGGGGCCACCAAGATGTTTGACGAGTTGCTGCTACGCAGCTTTCACGATATGTATGGGCTGGACTATGTGGCGCTGCGCTACTTTAACGTCTACGGCCCACGCATGGATACCCACGGCGCCTATACCGAGGTCTTTATCCGGTGGATGGACCGCATCACCGAGGGGCAGCCGCCGCTGATCTTTGGCGACGGCACGCAGACGATGGATTTCGTCTATGTGCAGGATATCGCCCGCGCCAACATCCTCGCGGCGCAGGCCGACGTCACCGACGAGGTGATCAACATTGCCAGCGGGACAGAAACAAGCCTGAATGAACTCGCCCACGCCCTGCTGCGAGTGATGGGGTCCGACCTACAGCCAGAGTATGGCCCGGAGCGCAAGGTCAACCCCGTGCCGCGCCGCCTGGCAGACGTCCGCAAGGCGGAACAACTGCTGGGGTTCAAGGCGCGCGTGCCGCTGGAAGAAGGTTTGCGCCAACTGGTGCGCTGGCGCTATGGCAAATCTATGGAGGAAAAAGAGAGTGGCAGAGCAGTCGTTCAATATTCCGGTCGCTAAACCCTGGATGGATGACCGCGAAGTGGCCGCCGCCAGCCGCCCGATCCTGTCGGGCTGGGTGACACAGGGGCCAGAAGTGGCCGCCTTTGAGCGCGAATTCGCCGAGCTGGTGGGCGCGCCCCACGCCTGCGCCGTCGCAAACTGCACCGTCGCCCTGCATCTGGCGCTGCTGGCCGTTGGCACGCGCCCCGGCGATGAGATCATCACCGTCAGCCACTCGTTTATCGCCACCGCCAACAGCGTTCGCTATTGTCAGGCCACGCCGGTGTTCGTGGACATCCAGCCATATACCTATAACATGGACCCCCTCCGCATCGAGCGCGTCATCACCCCCAAAACCAGGGCGATTCTGTGCGTGCACCAGATGGGTATGCCGTGTGATATGGCGTCCATCCTGGAGGTGGCTCGGCGTCATAGCCTGCCGGTCATCGAGGACGCGGCCTGCGCCACGGGCAGCGAACTGCGCTGGCAAGGAGCCTGGGAGAAAATCGGCAAGCCCCACGGTGACATAGCCTGCTTCTCGTTCCACCCCCGCAAAGTGGTCACCACAGGAGACGGCGGGATGCTTACCACCGCGCACCCAGAGTGGGACAAGCAGTTCCGCATGTGGCGACAGCACACCATGAGCGTGCCCGATACCGTGCGGCATGGCGCGCGCGAGGTCATTTTCGAGTCCTATCCGGCGTTGGGGTATAACTATCGCATGACAGACATCCAGGCAGCGGTGGGGCGCGAGCAACTCAAACGCCTGCCCGAGATCATCGCTCGCCGTCGCGAGGTAGCCCAGCGTTACCGCGAAGGGCTGGCGACCATTCCGGGCCTGAGCCTGCCCCACGAACCCGAGTGGGCGCGCAGCAATTGGCAGAGCTTTTGCGTGCGCCTCCCCGACCAGTGCGACCAACGCCAGGTCATGCAGGACATGCTCGACGCCGGGGTTGCCACCCGGCGCGGGATCATGTGCGCCCACCGCGAGCCAGCCTATCAGCAAGAGCCGTGGTCCTGTGGCAAGGGGCCAGGGAACTGCAACTGTCCGTCGGGGACCTGCGCCGAGTTGGCCGAAAGCGAACAGGCCCAGGACAAGGGCCTGCTCTTGCCGCTATACACCCAGATAACCACGGAGGAACAGGATTATGTAATCGCCCGGCTGGCCCAGGCTTGCGCCAGGGCTGGCGCGTCCTAGCCCCCCGCGACAAGCCGCCGTCTTGAAATAGCCAAGCAGCAGCCCCCGCGTTGCCTCGCCGAGTGTGAGGCAACGCGGGGGCTTTTTTTTACGCAATTTGCCCGACAGATAATCATCCGAAATGCGTATGGCCTGCATCGGGCGGTATGCTACAATCAAAAGGGGCGAATATGGTATATCAAGCCCTGCCACCTTCCCGCCTCCCGGCCCAGATGAGCCAGTTCCGCCAGTTGGCGCGCC
This sequence comes from Chloroflexota bacterium, assembly GCA_012515695.1. GTDB lineage: Bacteria > Chloroflexota > Anaerolineae > UBA1429 > UBA1429 > JAAYXX01. Next base: position 6,703 of record JAAYXX010000264.1, on the reverse strand, counting down.
CACCTTCGTGGGCTGATCTGCAGCCGCCGAAGGGCGGCTGCGCCAACAAGTTGGCGACTGCAAACGTTGGTGCAGTTTCAACTGCCTATGAGATGGCACGTCGGGTTACTGAAGCAAATAGACAACCTTCATAGACCATACTGTTAGCGCTCCTGCATGACCCCATAACCCAGTACGCATAGCTCTCCAGCGAAGCACAAAAGGAGGCATCGTAATGATTCCCAGACTCCTGCGCCTCGTGCTACTTGGTTGTTTATTATTGATCACCGTTGGCATGGATATCGCCGCGCCCGCCAGAGCCGCGCAGCCCCCCGATGGGCCACCGGGCCGGTCGCGCAACAGGGTGAACACCATCGCCATTGCCGCCGATGGCGCACTCCTGGCGGCAGGCGACGACAGCACCTACATCCACCTGTGGGACGTTGCCACCGGCGAATTGCGCCGCAGCCTCCGAGCGCACGCAGGCGCGCCGGTGACAAAAGTGGCCTTTGCGCCAGATGGCCGCGTGTTGGCAAGCGTCGGAGGCGATAGCGTGGCGCGTCTGTGGGACGCGGCCAGCGGAAAGCTACTCCGCGAGCTGCATGGTCACTCGCAGGCCGTGCAGGCGCTGGCCTTTAGCGCAGACGGCGCGCTGCTGGCAACAGGCGGCAATGACACGCGCACGCTTGTGTGGGAAGTGTCAACCGGGCGGCTGCTCCACAGCCTGAACAAGCCCGCCGGTTTTGTCACCGCTCTCGCATTTTCGCCAGACGGGGCGCTGCTCGCCAGCGGCAACGAGGACGCCCGCATCACGCTGTGGGACACCGCCAGCGGGGAGGAACAGCGCACCCTGTTGGGGCACATGGAGGCCGTGACCGACCTGACCTTCAGTCCCGATGGCAGAACGCTGGTCAGCGCCAGCGCCGACAAGACGCTGCGTCTGTGGGATGTCGAGACCGGGGAGCAGCAACAGGTGCTGCACGCGTCAGACACGATCACCCAGGTGCGCTTTAGCCCTGATGGCAGCGCGCTGGTCAGCGCCAGCCAGGACGACCAGGTGCGGCTCTGGAACCAGGCAACGGGCCGGGTACATCGCCTGTTGCGCGGCCACAACGCCCCCGTGACCGGGCTGGCCTTCCTGCCAGATGGCAAAACGCTGGCAAGCAGCAGCCAGAACCGGATTATCCTCTGGGATACCGAGCAGGGCAAGCCGCTGCGGGTCCTCACGCCACCGGCCACCCCGCAGCGCGACGGCTCGCCCGCGCTGAGCCAGGCGGACAGCGCGCCCGCGCCAGCCTCCGGCCCAAGAGCAAACGCCTTGACGGCAGCATTGAACGAGGGGCCGGGCGGGCCGATCCTGGTGATCGCGTCCTCGGCCAACCCCGCGACCTACTACTATGCCGAAATCCTGCGCGCAGAGGGGTTGAATGCCTTTGCCGTGGCCGACATCACCGATGTGGACGCGGGCCTGCTGGCAACCTATGACATCGCCATTCTGGCCGAGATGCCGCTCGCCGCGCACCAGGTGACGCTGTTCAGCAACTGGGTTCAGGGGGGCGGCAACCTGATCGCCATGCGCCCCGACAAGCAGTTGGCCGGTCTGCTGGGCTTGAGCGATACCGGCGCGACCTTGTCCGAGGCTTATTTGCGGATAGACACGTCCAGCGCGCCGGGGAACGGGCTGACCGGCGAGACGATCCAGTTCCACGGCACAGCAGACCGCTATGCTCTGAACGGCGCAACTGCCATCGCCACGCTATACAGCAACGCGACCACGGCAACCAATAACCCGGCGGTCACGCTGCACGCAGTGGGCAACGGGCAGGTGGCCGCTTTTGCCTACGACCTCGCCCGCTCCATCATCGCCACGCGGCAGGGCAATATCGCCTGGGAGGGCCAGGAGCGCGACGGCCTGACGCCCATTCGCTCCGACGACCTGTACTATGGCGATATGGCTGGCGACCCCCAGCCGGATTGGGTTGACCTGAACAAGGTGGCAATCCCCCAGGCGGACGAGCAACAACGCCTGCTGGCGAACCTGCTGATCCAGATGAACATGGCGAAAAAGCCATTGCCCCGGTTCTGGTACCTGCCATTTGGGAAAAAGGCGGCGGTCATCATGACCGGCGACGACCACGGCTTTGGCGGTACGCTGGTGCGGTTCGATCAGTATATGAACGATAGCCCGGAAGGGTGCAGCCTGGAAAACTGGGAGTGCATCCGGGGCACCTCGTACATCTACCCCAACACCCCCATCACCGACGCCGAAGCCGCCGCCCTTGTGGCGCAGGGCTTTGAGATCAGCGCGCACATCAGTTCCAACTGCCAGGACTGGGACGCGGCCTCGCTCAATGCGTTCTATACCAACGACATCAACGCATGGGCCGCCAAGTACACCAGCCTCCCCTTGCCCCAGACGAACCGGCTGCACTGCATCGCCTGGAGCGACTGGTCTACCCAGGCAACGGTAGAGCTGGCACACGGCATTCGCCTGGACACCAACTACTACTACTGGCCGCCGTCGTGGGTGCAGAACCGGCCCGGCTACTTTACCGGCTCGGGAATGCCGATGCGCTTTGTTGATCGAAACGGCGCGCTGATAGACGTCTATCAGGCAGCAACCCAGTTGACCGACGAATCGGGCCAGGTCTTTCCCTACAGCATCAACACCCTGCTCGACAGAGCGCTGGGGCCAGAGGGATACTATGGCGTCTTGACCGTCAACGCGCACCTGGACGCGGGCAACTCGGACGTGTCCGACGCGGTGATCGCCTCGGCCCAGGCGCGTGGGGTTCCGGTTGTCACAGCGAAGCAAATGCTCACCTGGCTGGATGGGCGCAACGGTTCGGCGTTCGGCTCGTTGAACTGGAACGGCTCCTCGCTGCAATTCACCATCACGCCGGGCAACGGGGCGAACGGATTGCAGGCGCTCTTGCCGAATCAATCCGTCAGCGGCACGCTTACCGGTCTGACGCGCAACGGCGCGCCGGTGGATTACGACGTAACGACTATCAAGGGCATCGAATATGCCACGTTCGCCGCCCATAGCGGAGCCTATGTCGCCAGCTATGCCACAGACACCACTGCACCCACCGTCACAGCCACCGATCCCGCAGACGGGGCCACCGACGTAAGCATGGCGGCGACGGTCAGCGCGACGTTCAGCGAGGCGATAGACCCGGCGACCATCACGGGCGAGACGATGCAACTGCGCGACGCTAGCGGCGCGCTGGTCAGTGCCAGCGTACACTATGACCAGGGCACGCGCACCGCTACGCTACAGCCAGGCGCCTCGCTGGCCCCCGGCGCGCTCTATCAAGTGACGCTCAAGGGTGGGGCAAGCGAGCCGCGCATCAAGGATGTGGCGGGCAACGCGCTGGCCGCCGACTATGGCTGGTCGTTTACCACGATGGCAGGGCCAGGCTGCCCGTGTAGCCTCTGGGACGATTCCGCCACACCGGCCATCCTCACAGACAACGACCCCAACGCCGTGGAACTCGGCGTCAAGTTCTGGTCCGAGCTAGACGGCTATATCGCCGGGATTCGCTTCTACAAGGGGCCGCAGAACACCGGCACCCACGTGGGCAGCCTGTGGGACGCCTCCGGCCAGTTGCTTGCCCAGGCCACCTTTACAGGCGAGAGCGAATCCGGCTGGCAACAGGTGCTATTCGATGTTCCCGTGCCCATCACCGCCAACACGATCTATATCGCCTCGTATCACACCGATGTGGGGTACTACTCGGCTGATAACGACTACTTTGCCACGGCGGGGGTGGATAGTTCGCCTCTGCACGCCCTGCGCGACGGGGAGAGCGGCGGCAACGGGGTCTATCTCTATGGCTCCGGCGGCTTTCCCATCCACACTTGGCGCTCGTCCAACTATTGGGTGGACGTCATCTTGACGCTGTCCGCGTCGGATGTCCACCCTCCTACCGTCACCGCAACCGCCCCGGCCAACGGCGCGACGGGCGTGCCCGTTGAGACGACCATCACGGCCACCTTTGACGAAAGGTTGGACGCCGCGACGGTCAACACGGCCACCTTTGTGCTGACCGACCCCGCCGATGCCATCGTACCGGCCAGCGTCCGCTATGACGCGGCCTCCCATACCGCCACGCTGACACCGGGCGCACCGCTGACCTCCGGGGCAACGTATACCGCCCGGCTGCTCGGCGGCCCCGATGGCATCCGCGATCTGGCAGGCAACGCGATGACGGGCGACTATACCTGGACCTTTACGACAGCCTCAGCGTCGGGCAACCCTGAACCGGCGGGGTGGTTCGCCGGGGATATGCACGTCCACTTGAGCTGTGGCGGCGCGCCCGTGTCCATTCAGGCAATCTATAACGGGATGCAGACCAACGATCTGGCAGTGGTCTCTTTACAGGCGGACATGGGCAACGGCGAGGTCCAGGACCCGGCAAGGGATTTGCCTCGCGTCAACGGGCAGGATGATCCCATCTCGACGCCGGGCCGCATTGTGCATTGGGATGCCGAATGGCACTGGGACCCAACCTATACCCAATACGAGCATCAGGCTTTGGGAGGGCACGTCCTCGCCCTGGGCGTCAGCGAGGCGCATCAAATCTGGGAAGAGTATACCTATCCCATCTTCCAGTGGGCCAGACAGCAGGGCGGCATCGCCGGGTTTGCCCATATGCAATACCTGGATGACACCATCCCCCAGACGCTGGACTGCTGCACCCCCCTGGAATATCCCATCGAAGTGGCACTCGGGGCCGCGGATTTCATCTCGGAGGATGTTGATGGAAGCGACAACGCCATCCGGGCGTACTATCGCCTCCTGAACACCGGCTTTCGGCCCGGCCTGGCGGCGGGAACCGACTACCCCTGCAATGACGGCGCGCCGCTGGGGTCACTGTTAACCTACGTCCAGGTAGATGGCGGCGAACTGACCTATCGCAACTGGATCGAGGGCATCGCCAACGGGCGAACGGTTGTCTCGCGCAACGGCCACAACGAGTTCCTGCTGCTCCGGGTCAACAACACCGCCATGCCAGGTGATGAGATTCACCTTGGAGAAGCGGGAACAGTCCAGGCCAGAGTCACCTGGACGGCAAAAGAGAGCCTGTCAGGCCGCATCGAATTGGTGAAAAACGGCGAGGTCATCGCCAGCCAGCAAACAACCGCCGCCCCCGGCTCGCCAGCAACGTGGACAACCACCGTCGAGTTTGACAAGAGCGGCTGGCTGGCTGCGCGACGGATGGACGCCAACGGCCATCAGGTGCATACGGCGGCTGTGTTTGTGCTGGTAAACAACGCGCCCATTCGGGCCAGCGTGGAGGATGCCCAGTTCTATATAAGCTGGATTAACAACCTCCTGGAAAAGACATCTCCAGGCGGCGAGTGGGCCGGGTATTTCACCAACAGTCGCGAGGCCGCCCATGCGCGATACCGCCAGGCCAGGGCCATCTATGAGCAGATCGCCCTGGAAGCGGGCGCTACACCGACACCGACGACGACATCCACGCCAACGCCTACGTTTACGCCAACATCGACACCGACGGCCACGCCAAGCAGCACGCCAACGCATACACCGACGCCAACGGCCACGTATACGCCGACACCGACGCGCACGCCCGTATCGCCAACGCCTACATCTACACCAACATCAACGGCCACGCCGACGCTGACGGCCACGCCAAGCAGCACGCCGACGCTAACAGCGTCGCCAGAACCCACGGCGACGCCGACGTCAACGCCGACGAGCACACCTGTCCCGCCGACGCCGACGGCGACACCGACGCACACGCCAGAACCCACGGCGACGTCTACACCGACTCACACGCCCGTCCCGCCAACGGCCACGTCGACGCCGACGCCAACGCTGACAGCGACACCGAGCAGCACACCAACACACACACCGACGCCTACAACCACCTGGACGCCGACGCACACGTCGACGCCAGAACCGACGAGCACGCACACGCCAGAACCCACGGCGACGCCCGAGTCCGTGGAAGAGACCATCTTTACCACGCAGACACCCAACGCCTTTGAGAATGATAACCGATATTGGGAACTGGGGACGCGCTTCAAGAGCACCGTAGACGGGCAGATCATCGGAGTGCGTATATACACCAACGCTCAGGAGATGGGATGGCACTCGATTCACATCTGGCGGGCAGCAGATGGCGAGGTTCTCGTTGGCCCCTTGGACTGGTACCCTGCCCGCGGGGTAGTAGGTTGGAGGGTCTTTGACTTGCCCACGCCGGTGAGGATCGAAGCCGAGACGGATTACATCGTGTCCGTCTCTACCACCAATCACTATGCGTCCGAGCAAGGCGGCTTTGACGAACCGATCATCAACGGCCATCTGGTGACCTATGAGGGCAGCGGGGTATACTCAAGCGCGCAATGGGAAATGCCCACCGAGGTATGGAACAACGCCAATTACTTCCGTGATGTGATCTTTTTGCCCGACTGAGCAGTAGCCGAAAACAAACGGCAATCAGCCATCGCCAAGGCTCCCGAACGGGCCAGCCCGTCCGGGAGCCTTTGGCGCCGATGGCAGCGAGCCTCTAGCTGCCGACCCGCTCCGGCTCGAGCATAGCCAGGTCCACCTCGGCGCTCGTCATTCGGCCCAAAAACTCGATCAGCACACGCGCCCGGCCTTTGCCCGTCAAGTGGCGATCAAATACCGCGTCCAGGTCGCACAGCGGCCCGCTGATGATGCGCACACGATCCCCCCGCCGCAGCACTT
>JAAYXX010000263.1 GCA_012515695.1 Chloroflexota bacterium | reverse complement strand
CCGCTTGAGCTTGAGATTGGCGGTGAGTTCGCCCCTTTCGGTGGACAGGCTGGCGGGCAAAATGGCCCAGCGTTTGACCTGTTCGGGGTGGCTGAGGCGCGTGTTGATCTGGGCGATGCCGTCGGATATTCGCGCGGCGGCAGCAGAATCCCGGTGGTCCTCGTCCACCCATAGCAGAGCCACGCAATAGGGCCGCCCCTCGCCCAGCAGCATCGCCTCGACGACGCCCGGAAGCTCGCGCAGCATCCCCTCGACCTTGGAGGGATGCACAAACTTGCCGTAGGACGTTTTGAGCAGCTCTTTGGCGCGCCCGTAGATGACCAGGCTCCCCTCGGCGGTCAGGTGGCCCAGGTCGCCGGTGAGCAGCCAGCCATCGCGGAACAGGGTGTCGGGTTGCTCGCCGTAATAGCCCGCCGTAACTTGCGGCCCACGCACCAGCACCTCCCCGTCATCGGCGATACGCACGGTTGTTTGCGGCAGCGGCTCGCCGACAGTGCCCAGCCGATTGCGCCCCACCCGGTTGATCGTTACCAGCGGGGCTTCGGTCAGGCCGTAGGCGTTGTGAATCTCGATGCCGACCTCTCGGAAGGAACGCAACAGGTCAGTGGACACGGGAGCCGAGCCGACGATCAATTGCGCGCAGCGGTCAAGCCCTGCTTTTCTGAGGATGCCGCGCCGCATCAGCGGGCGCAGCGCCCGGCGAATCGGGCCGTCGGGCAAGGCCAGGTAGCGGCGACCCAGGCGGCTCTGGCTGAACGCCTCCCAGACCTTTTCATAGACGCGGGGCACGGAGAAAAAGGCCGTGGGGCGCACGAGTCTCAACGCCTGGGGCAGTTCGCGCAGGTTCTCCAAAAAGTAGATATCCACGGAGGTGGGCAGGTAATAGGGCGCATAGGTCGCCAGGATGCCTTCAACCACGTGGCTCATGGGCAGGCAGGAGAGCCATGTGCCCCGCTTGTTGCGAACTCGCCAGGGGAGCAGGGAGGCGATACATTCGGCCATCCAGCGCAGGTGGGCATGGTGGAAGATGACCCCCTTGGGGCGACCTGTCGTGCCCGACGTATAGCGCAGCGTGGCCATGTCTCCCAGGCCGACGGGCGCGTGGGTTGTGTCCTGCTGGGTGTCGCCCAGGGCCAGAAACTCGGCCCACGACATGACCGACGGCGGGAGTTCGTCCAGGCTGCCCTCCCGGCAAAAAGAGATCACGGGGATTTTGGTCTGTAGTTCGTCGAGCCGCTCCAGGATACAGGGCGCGCCGATTAGCAGCAGCCTGGCCCCGCTGGCCTGCAAGATCAGGTCTACCTCGGCGGGCGGGCTGGTGTAGTACAGGGGCACGCTGGCCGCCCCCACCAGGCCGATGGCGGCATCCAGGGCCAGATAGCGGGTGCTGTTCAGCCCGACGATAGCGACGCGGTCACCGGGCTGAACGCCCAGCGCGCGCAACGCGTCCGCCGCGACCAGCATCTGCTGGCGCACGTCTGCGGCGCTGCGGGCAGCGGCCTGGCCCTCCACGATGTCATAGTAGCGGATGGGGCGGCTGGAACGGGCCAGCCGAAAGACGATCTGTTCGTGGACGGTGCGTTCGGATTGGTGCAGGAACCCGCGATAGACGGCGTATTCGAGCAGGTGCGGCATGTAATCCTGCCAGCGCAAGGGGTAGGGGCCAAGCAGCCGATCCACGTTGTCCCGGCGAAAATCGGCGCGCTCGGCAAAGTAGGGCAGCAGTGCGCGCAGGTCGGCTAGCGTGCCGCGCATGCGCGAGGGGCGCTGGTCGGGGCGATAGCGCCCGCGCTGGAAGGAGAGCGGCAGGAGCAGTGGCCGGGGGCGGCGCAGCCCCAGGTGCGCCCTGGCCCAGTCGTGGACGAAATCGGCCAGTTCGCCCACACGCGGCAATAATTCCGTCGGCGCGGTGAGGTGAAATGTCAGCCTCGCCGCCTCTGGGTGAAAGGTGAGCCGCACGATGGCCTGCGCGACATAATCCACCGGCACGATGTTTACCCACGAATCGCGGCGGGCGGGCAGAATCCACCAGCCCCGCGATAGATACAGCCGCAGCGGAAAGTAGAACGTGTTAAAGGTGTGGATGGCTCCCGTTTGCGAGTCGCCCACGATCATGCCCGGACGAAACACCGAGATGGGCAACTCGTCTCGCGCCGCCTGCACCAGGCGCTCGGCCTCGTACTTGCTCAGCTCGTAGGAGGACGAAAAGCCATACGCGTCGGTGAGCGCGTCCTCTGGCACCGGCCCAGAGCGCCCACCGGCCACGTAGGCCGTGGAGACGTAGGCCAGCCGAACAAGCCCGTGATCGCGCTGCACTTCGCGGGCCAATTCGAGGACGTGCGCGGTCCCCTCGACGTTGACAGGGCGCAGCGTGGCGATGGGGGCGTCGAGCTGCAATTCGGCGGCGGTGTGGATGATGTGGGTGGTTTGGCGCACGATGGCAGCGTAATCCGCGTCGTTCAGGCCCAGGTGGGGGCGGCAAACGTCGCCACAGAACACCTGCACACGGCTGCCGATGGCCTGCTCTAGCTCGGGCCAGTCCCACCAGGCGCGGCACAAGCGTTGTTCGGCGGCGGCCTGGTTCTCGGCGCGCATCAGGGCAATGATGGCGCACTCCGGCCTGGCGACGAGTTCGCGGGCCACCCATGTCCCCAAAAAACCGTTGGCCCCGGTCAGAACGACCATGGTAGAGGCGTCGCTCAACGGGCCACCTCCCAGCCATGCGCCTGGACAAACTCGGCAAGCAGTTGCCGGTTGCGGCGGGCCTGCGCCAGATGTGCCTCATAGCCGTGGCGCAAGCGTTGGCGAATATCTGCCGCGGCGTCCATCAGGCGCAGCGCGCGCGAGCGCAGCGCTTCGAACAGGTCCGGCGTTTCGGGGGCGAGGAAATAGTCGTCCTCTAGCCCCAGTTCCTCATAGATGGTTTTCAGGCGCAAGTCATGGCCGATGGCCATTTGCGGAACCTGTGCGGCCAGCGACAGCACGCACGCGTGGTAGCGAGAGGTAAGCAGCAGGTCGAGGTCGCGCAGCAGGTTGGTCATCTGCGAGGCGTTGACCTGCCGCGAAGAGAACACGCGCGCGCGGTCGGCGCGTTGCATATACCCGTGCACCTGTTGGGCCAGCGACTCGTCCAGTTGCTCCATGCAGATCAGGGCGACTGCCTTGTGCTGGTCGTTGATGAACCAATCGGCCAGGGCGGCGTAGGCACGGGCCAGCGCCTCGGTGGCGCGGGTGCGTTCCGCCGACCGTGAGAAGTAATAGGGCCACTTGTACTCGTCCTCACGGCGGCCCCACAGGCGCATGACCACCGGCCAAAGGTAAAAGTCCACGACGGCCAGGCCAACAATGCCGTCGCCCGCGTCCGGCCAGGAGCGCCGCAGAAACTCGTCGTCGGCGGGGTTGGGCTGAAAAGTGAGTGCGTTATCCGCCGTCACCTGAATGGGAGCCGTGACCCCGACGGCGCGGAGGCGCTCGGCGGCAGCCTGGGCGCGGGTGATGATCAGGTCGGTATGGCTGGCCTCGCGGCGCACCAGCTTGCGGTTAAAGGGCGACAGCTTGCCAGCGTCCACGGCATAGGCCAGGCAGGGTTTGCCCATCCAGTGGGCGCAATGCGTGGCCCAGAGGTAGGCCCACAACAGGGCCGATGTCCAGGTATCCATGTAGCTGCTGCCTTCCACCAGCATAATCAGGTCGTGCTGCTTGACCAGGCGATAGATAGCAGCGAAAAAGAGTGTGGGGATGGGCGCGATGCGCAGGCGGGGACCCTCTTGCACATAGCGTCGCAGGTTGGCCTCGTTGAGCGTGGGCACGGTAATCAGAGCTTCCGGCCCAAAAACGGCGCGAACATCCTCGATGTCGGCCAGCAGCAGGGCCTCAGCGCCCGTGTTGTTGGCACCGTTATAGCCGACCAGCAGCACCCGTGGGGCGCCTGAAGCAGGCGCGTTCCCTTGCTGTCGGTTCACCGGTTTTCCTTTCTTGCCTTGGTACCAAGGCAAAATGCCAGGGCGACTCTTCGCCCATGTGTGTAAACGCCAGTACTCTATACGTACCAGACCCGGAAAAAGGCGCGCACAGGTATGTTGCGCGCGCCAGTGATCATCCGTATATAGCCCCCCAACTGCTGGCGTGATGGCCGTTGCGAGGGCGTGCTGCTGCGACGTTGCGTTGTGTAGAAAGGAATGCGGTCAGCCGACGGACGCCACAAAGCGCCGCCCGTCGCGCTTGCACAAGTTTTGGATCAGGCTGCGGCCCATCGCGGCGACCAGGGGGATGCCAATAGTCGCCCCGGCCCACTGGCCCACCATGTAAAAGCTGTCCAGGCCCGGCAGGGTCTTGCTCAATCCCTTGAGCATGGCCGTGAACCCTGCGCCAGAGGGCGACCACGCCTGCAACCCCTGAAAGCTGCCTGTGTATCGCTCGGTGGTGAGCGGAGTGGTGACGTCCACGGCCTCGATCTGGCCGCGCAAGCCGGGGAAGCGGGGTTCTATGGCGTCGATGACGGTCTCGGCCACGCGCTGCTTTTCCTCGTTGTAGCGGTCCTTGCTGGTGGCGGCCAGGGCCTGCCAGTAGGCATAGCTGCCGGGCATGGTGACCTTGAGGGGGGATTTCCCGGCGGGGGCCATGCTGGGGTCAAAGCTGAACAGCTCGATGTCCAGGCGGTCATGCGTTTCGTTGGCGATGGTGACAGGCTGATCGAGCAAGTAGGTGATGGCGCGCGGCTCGTGGGAGAGGTCGCGTGCCACGCCGAGGTAGATGTTCAGCCCCATCTCCTGGCGGTCGGGGGGATTGGCGTAGTAGTTGTTTATGCGCTCGTCGGTATACCTGCCATCCAGCATATCGTAGATGGTCGTGCGCCCGTCGGCGTTCGAGATGACAACGTCGGCGCGATATTCGGCCCCCGCCTGAGCGTCCGCGCTATCGGCGAGTCGAATGCCCACGGCGCGGTCATTTTCGACCAGCACCTTGTCCACGCGGGCCTTGTAATGGATTTCCCCGCCCAGTTCCTGATAGCGCCGGGCGATGGCCTGGGCAAAAGGCAGCGAGCCGCCCTGAGGCCAGCCCATCGTGTGATTGTGGCAGGCAGCCAAAAAGCCCAGGTGGAGGCCGAGGGGGATATTGGCGAAATCGTACTGCATCATGGGAAAAGCGCGCCGCAAGAACGGGTCGCTGAAGCGCTGGGCATACTGCTCTAGCGTGACACGCATAGCTTTGAACATGGCGGGCATATAAGGGGCCATGCGGATCATGCCCCACGTGCCGCCCGTCAGAATGCCAAAGAACTCGAATCGGGTGAATCGGCGGGCGGCGCGGATGTACTCGTCAATAGCTCGGGCGTCCGCCGGAGCCAACGCGTGCATGTGCTGTTCCAGCCGGTCAATGTCGGTGTAGAGGGTGAATGTCTTGCCGTCGGTGGCCTGGATGGAGGTAAACTCGTCGGGGTAGAGCATTTCGCGCCCCTGCACGGCCCCCAGCTCTGCCCACATGCTGTATAGCGCCGACGCGCAACTGGTTCCGGTAAGGTGGTGCATGCAGCCGTCGAACACATAGCCTTTGCGTCTCCAGGCGGTGCAGACGCCGCCCGGCTTGTCGTGGCGCTCGAAAATCTGGCTGCGATAGCCGTTCATCTGGGCATAGCAGCCCGCAGCCAGGCCGCCAATACCGGCCCCAATGATAATCACAGACCGATTTGCCATCACATCCTCCCCGCTCCCGCAAGGGATTGCCCGGCCCAATGCCGATTCAACGATCTCCCCAGGGTCAGGTCATTGTATGACGGAATGCATTCTACAAGAAACGGGCAGAAAAGCGAGAAAACAGTTTGCCCTTGACTATTTGGGGAGTGAACTGCTATGGGATGGAAATGGCCGAGTTGACTATGGCAAGCCGGCGTGCCATCTCGTAGGCAGCCTTTCAGGCGCGCAGGACCGTGGCAAAATTGCGCGGCAGAATGCCGCGGCTACAGTGTCGCGGGAATGCACGGCATTCTGCCGTGGCGGATTAGACGGGCGGGCGGTTTTCCTGTATAACACCCGTACCGAGCGACCACACCAAACGCAGGAGGAGCCATGTTTGCCTTCAAGCCGGACTATGCCGAATCGAAACAGAGGATCGACGCTTTTTGGGAATGCGAGCTGATTGATCGGCCAGTGGTGCAGTTCGGTATGGCTAAACCCCCGGAGGAGCAGGTGCCGCTGCCTGTGTCGGGTCACGCGACGTCGGCGGAACGCTGGCTCGACGTGGAATATCAGACCGAGCTGCGGCTGGCGAGCCTGTCGAATGCCGAGTTCCTGGGCGACACCATGCCCGTGGCCTACCCCAACCTGGGGCCGGAGGTATTCGCCGCGTTCTATGGCTGTCCTATTCACTTTGGCGACTATGGCACAAGCTGGACAGACCCCATCCTCCACGACTGGGATCAGGTGGAGAGTGTGCGGCTGGATTGGTCCAGCCCCTACCTGCAAAAGCTACACGAGATGACCGACGCCTTGCTGGAGGTTGGCAAGGACAAGTTTATCGTTGGCATGACCGACTGGCACCCTGGGGGGGATTGCGTCGCCGCCCTGCGCGACCCGCAAAACCTGGCGATGGATATGATGACCCACCGGCCAGAGGTGGTGGCCTTGTTGGACAGGCTCGAGCGCGACTATTTCGCCATCTATGATATGTTCTATGGGAAATTGCGCGCCGCCGGGCAGCCCATATCCACCTGGACGAGCCTGGTTTCGGACGAGAAATTCTATGTTCCGTCGAACGACTTTTCGATTATGATCAGCCCCGCCATGTTTGAAGAGGTGTTTCTGCCGGGGATCATTCGCGAGTGCCAGTTCCTCACACACAGCATCTATCACCTGGACGGGCCGGGGGCGCTGCGCCATCTGGACGCGCTGCTCGCTATCCCCGAACTGAACGCCGTCCAGTGGGTGCCGGGGGCTGGCAACGAGTGCTTTGCCCGGTGGATTCCGGTCTACAAGCGCATTCAGGCGGCGGGCAAGGGCATTCAGGTGGTGTGTGCCTATGATGAGCTAGACCTGATCATGGAGACACTCGACCCGCGCGGGGTGTTCCTCTCGATGCGCGATGTGCCTTCGCGGGAGGCGGGCCTGGATATGCTGGACAGGCTGACCAGATGGGGCGCGGGCAAGGTCTACCCTGCGGCGGGGCTGGAAAGATAATGGGATTGGACCGCAGCCATCCCTGGCCAATGGTGCTAACTTTTCGCGGATCAAGTGCTGGGGCAAGATCGGAGTTGCCCTCATCCGCCCTTCGGGCATCGGCATACCTGCCGCTCGGCAGCATGCCGCCTTCTCCCGGGGGGAGAAGGCGGTAAGCGCGGCAATATGCCACCGGCATACAT
>JAAYXX010000262.1 GCA_012515695.1 Chloroflexota bacterium | reverse complement strand
TATTCGCTGATGGACTGGCACCATCCTGACGGCGCGCTATGCGCGAAGGACGAGGATGCCCGCCGCCGCTTCCTTGATTTTACTCAGGGCTGCGTGCGCGAATTGTGCACCAACTATGGCAAGCTGGATATCCTCTGGTATGATGTTTCGTGGCCGTTGAGCTCGCCCGAGTTGTGGGAAAGCGTCAAGATGAACGCGATGGCACGCGAGCTTCAGCCCGACATCCTGATCAACAACCGCTCTCAACTGGATGAGGACTTTGGCACGCCAGAAGAACACGTCACCGCCGAAAATGCGGGGCGCGCCTGGGAAGCCTGCATGACCTTTAACAGCTCCTGGGGCTATATGCCCTCGGCCATAGACTGGCGCTCTGTGCGCGAGGTCATTGACATGTTGCGTACTGCCACGGCTGGCAAGGGTAATCTGTTGCTGAACATCGGCCCCAAGCCGGATGGCTCTGTACCCGAAGAAGCCTACGCGCGACTGGTCCCCTTGGGGCAGTGGATCGCGCAGAATGGCGAGGCCATGTATGGCGACGTGGACCGGACAGACGAGATGGATTGGCAGATGACTGGCAATTGGACAGTCAAAGGCAACACGGCCTACTATTGGTGCAGCCGCTGGCCCGGCAAAGAGCTGGCTATTGGCGGGCTGCTCACCAAGGTGCAAAAAGTGTCGTATCTGGCTACGGGCGAGCCAATCGCCTTTGAGCAGACGGAAAACCGCCTGATCCTCAAGGGCCTGCCCGAAGAGAACCCTGACAAAATAGCCAGTGTCTGCGTGCTCAAGCTCGAGTTCGATGAGCCGCCCCGCCAAAAGCTGGGCGCTGGCTGCGTCTTGCTCTAGCAGACAGCGGAGCAGAATACCCGATTTATGACCAATGGACGGGCAATGGCGCCCGTCCATTGGGGTTTTGAGAGTAGTGCGGGCACAAAAGCTGGATCGTTGGCATCTTGCCTATTAACATGTGAATGCCATGTTGTTTGCGGATGTGAACACAAGGAGGGATAACAGATGGCCGTCAGCAGGTATGGCACACAGTATTGCGTCAGCGAATGGGGCTATACGTCCGCCAGGCCCTATGCTGACCCGTTCAACCAGGTCGAGCTGGACGTGGTATTCACTGACGAGCAGGGGCGCGAATGGCGCGTGCCTGCCTATTGGGCTGGCGGCCAGGAATGGCGCGTGCGCTTTGGCCCACCCGCCGTGGGAATGTATACCTACCGCACCGTCTGCTCCGATGAGGGCAACCCTGACCTGCACGGCCAGACCGGTACGTTGCAGGTCGTGCCGTATGAGGGGCAAAACCCTTTGTTGAAGCATGGCCCGCTGCATGTCAGCGCCGACGGTACCCATCTGGAACACGCCGATGGCACGCCATTCTTCTGGCTGGGCGATACGTGGTGGATGGGCTTTTGCAAGCGGTTGGGCTGGCCGGAAGATTTCCAACGCCTGACGGCGGACCGCGTGCAAAAGGGCTTTACCGTTGTGCAAATCGTGGCCGGGCTGTACCCCGATATGCCCGCCTACGACCCGCGCGGCTTTAACGAGGCGGGCCATCCCTGGGAGCCGGAATACGCCCGCATTCGTCCGGCCTATTTTGATATGGCCGACATTCGCCTGCAATGGCTGGTGCGTTCGGGCATTGTGCCCTGCATCGTGGCCTGCTGGGGCTATCATCTGCCGTGGCTGGGCATTGACAAGATGAAGCAGCACTGGCGCAACCTGGTCGCTCGCTATGGCGCGTACCCGGTGGTCTGGTGCCTTGCCGGGGAGGGCGCTATGCCCTATTACCTGGCGGAAGACAAGCAGGCGGCACGGGCGGCTCAGATGGAGGGCTGGACAGAGCTGGGGCGCTATCTGCGCGAGATTGACCCGTATCATCGCCCGACCACCATTCACCCCACCGATTCCGCCCGCAACCAACTGACAGACGACTCGGTGATTGACCTGGACATGCTACAAACCGGCCACGGGGGCTATGCCAGCATCGCCAACACCGTGGAAAAGGTGCGCGCCTCCGTCGAGCGCCAGCCGCACATGCCTGTCATCGAGGGCGAGGTCAACTATGAGGGCATCCTGGGGGGGAGCCGCGAGGAAATTCAGCGCATCATGTTCTGGACCTGCCTGTTGCAGGGCGCGGCGGGGTTCACCTATGGGGCCAACGGCATCTGGCAACTAAACACCGAGGAAGCTCCTTATGGCCCGTCGCCACACGGAGCGGCGTGGGGCAATACGCCCTGGACCGTCGCGTACCGCCTGCCGGGTTCGAGCCAGATTGGGTTGGGCAAGCGGCTGCTAGAGCGTTACCCCTGGTGGCGCTTTGAGAACCATCAAGAATGGGTAGAGCCTGCCGCCAGCGCCGAGAATTACATGGGGCCGTATGCCGCCGGTATCCCCGGCCAGGTGCGGGTGATCTATTTCCCGCAGCCCCTTGCCCCGTGGGACGGCCCCAAGTATGTGCAAGGATTGGAGCCGGGCGTAACCTATCGGGCGTTCTTCTGGAACCCCACCAACGGCGAAGAGCATGACCTGGGCGTTATCCCGCAGGAATCACGATACCAGTTGCCCGTAGCGCCCATCATCCAGGATTGGGTGCTCGTTCTGGAACGCGTCGAGAATTGAGGGGGCTAGATGACAACTGAAACCGCCAAACCATATTTCAGCCATCGTGCTTGCTACGTCAACTTTGCGGAGCACCTGCAAAACGCCTGGAACGTGAACATGTTCTACCCTGGCGCGCCGAATCGCTGGTCGCTGGAGGATTGGCGGCGCTTTTTCGAGATGATCAAGGCGT
This sequence comes from Chloroflexota bacterium, assembly GCA_012515695.1. Lineage (GTDB taxonomy): Bacteria > Chloroflexota > Anaerolineae > UBA1429 > UBA1429 > JAAYXX01. The sequence continues at coordinate 2,609 of JAAYXX010000262.1, read as the reverse complement.
TTGGCTTTAACTGCTTTGAGTATTGGCTGCCGCCTACCCTGTACGACCGGCCCGCCCTGGCTGGTGGCGACATCTATGGCGAGTTTGCCGCCAATATGCGCCAAGTGAACGATCTGGCGCACGAGTTGGGCCTCAAGACCAAGTTCATCTCCCCGCCCAACACCATCGGGCCGCGCTGGTTCTTTGCCTGCCCACACACGCCCGAGGATATGGAGTTGATCCGGGCCATCTGGAGCCATTGGACCACAGAGCTGGCCGGGACGGACATCATGGGCATCTTTCCCGGCGATCCGGGGGGCTGCAACCGCAACGGCTGCACTCACGAAACGTTTGTAGACCTGGCGCTGGAACTGGCCGAGATCGCCAAGCGCAACAGTCCCACCTCGCGCATAGAGGTGGGAACCTGGGGCACGCCCTTTACCGGCTGGGGGTCGGATATGTGGCCCGTCCCCGGCTGGGATGGCTCGTGGGAGCAGTTGATTGACGAGCGCCATCGCACGCCGGAAATGCCGGTGCATATCTGGAATGGCAAGCTGGCCCGCGCGCACGCGGCGATGGACTATTTTCTGCGACGGCTGCCCGCCTTCCCAGAGGACACGATGGTCGCCATCAACCTGGGCTTTAGCCCCGACGGCGACGCCACGATGGGCGGCGACGGGCGCGCCTTTGCCCGCGCTATCGCCGAGATCAGGCCCATTACCACCTGGGATTATTCCCTGTCCGAAGGGGAGCTGGTCACGTATCCGCACTGGCGGCTGCCGCGCATGGCTGCTCGCCGCCGCGAAGAGCGGTCAGCAGCGCCCTATATCGGCGGGATGAGTTATACAATGACGCCCCGCCTGAACCTGCTCACCATGTACGCCGCCGGGCAACTGTTCGTGAACCCCGACGCCGACCCTGACGCGCTGGCCCGCGAGTTTGCCGCGCGCGTGTTTGGGCCAGAACATGCCATCTTGGGGGAGCTGTTTGAAGCGTTTGAGGTGGTGCAGGGATGGGGGCATTATCCCCGGCGGCAGTGGTCGCGGGAGGCGCTCTATGAAAAATATGGCGAGATCATCGAGCGCCTGGAGGCGGCAGACATGTCGAATTGTACGCTGCCGCTATGCGTGGAACCCGAAGCCTATCGCCAGGATTTGCTCTGGTTCGCCCGCCGCTTTCACGAGATGGCCGGGCCAGCCCCCGATCGCGAGCGCATCCGGCGGGAATACTGGGACAAATCGCTGCATATCTATGATGTGATCCCCATGTCTGCCGACGAGCGGGCCGAGATGTCGGCTACCCGCTTTGCGCAAATCCTGGCCGTCGAGCGGCTGCACGAGGATGTGATCTAGACGGGGTCGGTGAAAGGGTGACCACAGTATATACGGAGGACACAGAAGAGCCGAGCGCAAGAAAAACTAGACTGGATCGCCGGTACCCTTGCCCAAGGGCACTAACTTTTCGCGGATCAAATGCTGGGGCAAGGTCGGGGTTGCCCTCATCCGCCCTTCGGGCATCGGCATACCTGCCGCTTTCTCCCGGGGGGAGAAGGCGGTAAGCGCGGCAATATGCCACCGGCATACATGCCGCCCTCGCCCACTGGGAGAGGGCCGGGGTGAGGGTGTTTTGCTGGCCGTGACAACCAAATGTTAGCACCATTAGGTACCCTTGCCAGCATCCGTCGTATGGCAACCTATAAAAAAGGATAACACAGTGAAGACGACGCATCGCCACTATGCGGAAGACTTGCGATTTTCACCGGCTCTGTTGTTTCATGACAGCCAATGAAGAACACCTGCGGGCGCATTCTACCTGGTGCCTGGGCAGGGTGGTGGACTGGAAATACGGGCTGTATGGCAACAAGCTGACTGTTGCGGGATTCTGCGACAAGAATGCCTGCCTCTGGTTCGACGCATTCGGGGAGTTGGCGGGTTTCGCTATCTCGGAAAGCGGAGATGAGGAGGTTGCCATCCTCACGGCGGCGGGGTATCGCTTCCTGTTCGAAGAGATGCTGCAATGGGTGTTCGCGCATTGGAGCCAGCGCGGCCCGCGCCTGTCCATCGAGCTCACCGAGCGACAGAGCTGGGAGATAGGGGTGTTGGAGCGCTATGGGTTCCAGCGCGAGGCGAGTTTCATGACGTGATGCTTTGATCTGACCCAACCACTCCTGGAGCGCTCTCCTCTAGAGCCAGGCTTTACCATCGTGGATATGGCCACGCACCCTGATTTCCGGGCGCAGCGGATGTTGCGGGCAGATGCCTTTGGTGGACAAGGCTCTTTGACGGAAGAAGAACTGCGCTACCAGCTCGAGTTCTACAATCACAGTCAGCAAGGCCCGATCTATCACCCCCAGACCGACCTGTGTGTGATGGCGGAAGATGGGCGGTTCGTCTCCGGCTGCGAGGCGCTGATCGATGCGCGCAACGCCATCGCCGACATCGAACGCATCTGCACGCATAGCAGCTTTCGACGACGCGGGTTCGCCCGCGCCGTGATCCAGGAATGTCTGTACCGCCTACAGGAGATGGGCTTGCGTAGCGCCTATATCACTGGCTATAGCCCGGCGGCCCTCGCCCTGTACGGCTCGCTGGGCCATACCAGCGAGTCAACGAGCTATGTCTACGAGGGGC
>JAAYXX010000261.1 GCA_012515695.1 Chloroflexota bacterium | reverse complement strand
GACGCAATGGTTGCCGCGGTTTCAACTGCCCATCCGCTTCTGTCAACCTGGCGCAGCGCGCTCGACATAGCTCCGGGGGAATGCTATGATAGCACTCGAGACACGCTTCCAGACGTGCCTGGGAGTGCCTTTACAAGACTCTACCATCGCCCCCACAGGAGATCATCAGCATGACCAAAGAGCAGCAGGAGACGCCCAGACCGTCGCGCCGGGTATTCCTCAAGGGCCTTGGCGTGGGCGTGGCCGCCGGTATAGCCGCCTCAGTCGGTGGATTCGGCATCTGGACGGCACTGGAAAAAGAGGAGGTACGGGTTGTCCCTACCCCAACACCTGTCCAGCCGCCTCCCCCCACGGAAGCGCATCAACAAACTGCCGCCGCTAAAGAGCTGCCCCAACGAGCCGCCGGGCGCATCCAGCGGGTCGCCTTTGAAGAGAACGCCTGCATCAGTTGCGGAACCTGTAGCCTGGTGTGCAGCACCGTCCATGAAGGCGCATCTAGCAACGCCGTGGCAGGCATCTGGCTTGAGCGACACCCCTTTGAATGCGAGTATGACCTGTTCACCTGCGAGCAGTGTGACGCCCCGGAATGTTACCTCGCCTGCGAGACAGAGGGAGCCTTCTACATAGACGAGACAACCGGCGCGCGCGCCATAAACGCCGAAAAATGCCGGGGTTGCGGGAGGTGCCTGCGGGCCTGCCCCCTGAACCCGCCCCGCATCCAGTATGACGCGCAGCGCCACGTGGCCGTCAAGTGCGACTTGTGCGCGGGCCGCCCCGAGGGGCCAGCCTGCGTCGAGTTCTGCCCCCAGCAAGCACTCACCCTGGTCACAAAGGAAGGCCCAAGAGCATGAGCGATCTCTACGGTTGGACAGGCAATATACTCAAGGTCGATCTCAGTCAAGGAACCACCCACACCGTGGACTCGACCGAGCTGGTGTGGAAGCATATCGGTGGCAAGGGACTCAACCACCGTCTCGCATGGAACGAGATTCCGGCCAATGCCGACGCCTTTGACGCGGAAAACTGCTTGCTCATCTCCGTTGGCCCACTGACGGGCACGCCCGCTCCCTCATCCGGGCGGGCCGAGGTCGGCGGCGTCGCTGCCCAAACCTACCCACCCATGTATTCCCATTCGGGAGTGGGCGGCTGGTTCGGCGCCGAGTTGAAATTCGCAGGCTATGACTCGCTGGTGATCACCGGCAAAGCGGCCTCGCCCGTTTACCTCTGGATTCACGACGACACCGTCGAAATCCGCGACGCCAAACGCCTGTGGGGGCTGGGCACATACGATACACAAAAAGAACTGGCCCGCATCCACGAGAGTCAGGTGCGCTCCCTGGCTATCGGCCCGGCGGGCGAAAACCGCTCCAGAATTGCGGTGCTGCTCACCGACACCGAGAACGCAGCCGGACAGGGCGGCTTCGGCGGGGTTGCCGGGTCCAAAAACCTGAAGGCCATCTGCGTCAAGGGTAGCGGCAAGGTCCGCATCGCCCATCCAGAAGAATTGCTGCGACTGCGTAAGGAATTGCAGCCGCAACCAGACAAAAACCCCGTCGAGAGGTGGGGCCCCTGGCCATACGACGGTCACACCGTCGAAAACGTGCCCTACCCGCGCAACGTCACCTCATGCACCCATTCGTGTGACCGCCACTGCTTCCGCGAGTTCCGCGACGTGCCCCGCGTCACCCGCCCAGGGCGACGTGCCGGGCGGTGGGGCTGCATTGGCCCGTACACCATCGGCTGGATGCACCCGTATGGGACTCAATGGCCGTTGTGGTGGCAAGGGCTTGAAGGCGGGTTCGAAACAACCGAACTGATCAATCAATATGGACTGAACGAATGGGAACTACTGGGCGGCATGGTGCCCTGGCTGGTGATGTCCTATCGGGAAGGGGTGCTGACAGACAAGGGATTCGACGCGCTAAAGCCAGTCAACCCCGACAGCACAGAATGGTGGGCCAGGCTCCTGCATATGATCGCCTTCCGCGAGGGCATTGGCGACCTGCTCGCCGAGGGCACATCACGCGCCATTGACATACTGGGCCGCGCGCAATACGGCGAGACGATGTATAGCGGCGAGCGCCCCATCCCCACGCAGATCAACCTGCAAGAAGCCTGGGGATACGCGGGGCACTGGAGTGGTCGGGGCATCCAATCCATCCAGCCGTTCCCGCATTGGCTGATTCAGGCGCTCGTCTGGATGACCGCCACTCGTGACCCGTTGGATGACACCCACACCCAGGCCAGGCAGGAATGGCTGGACGAGTTTGTCCGCTCCCCATACGAAGGCTCCAAGGGGGCCGAAATCGCCATCTGGAACGAGCACCGCTCCGAGCTGAAATCCAGCCTGACGCTGTGCGAGTTTGTCTTTCCCATGCCCCATCGGATGGACGCCGAGAGTCGCCTCTACTCCGCCGTCACTGGCAGAGAGACCACCGAGGCCGAACTGGACGCAATCGGCGAGCGCAACAAGAACATGCAGCGGGCGCTGCTCATCCGCAACTATGATCGAAGCCGCGAGCAAGAGCTGCGGGAGATTATGCCCTGGTTCAAGCGGCCCGACGGAACGCAAGCCATCGCCATTGACGAGGCCAAATTCAACCAATTGGTGGACACCTATCACGAATTGCGAGGTTGGGACAAGAGCACCGGCAGACCAACCCGGGCGACGTTGGAAAGGCTGGACCTGAAAGACATCGCGGACGCGCTGGAATCGGAGAACAAGCTGCCGGGCTGAAATCCGGCAGAGTGCCGCACGGCTGGCTTCTCTCGCCCGGTGGATCGGCTGCTCAAGTACCCAGGGTATGCAGGCATCGCATCAACCGATAGAGTACTATAGCGAAGGGAGGCCGCATGGCTACCAAACAGGAATGGATGATTTGGGCGCGCGATCCCTGGCAGTGGTACGAGGCCACGCCCCAGGGCTTTTGCATTGTCAACGGCCGCTTTACCTACAATCGCGTGCTGCACGGAGCGCATGGCCCCATGAAGGTGTTGGCCGGGGACAGGCCGCAGATTCGAATGGCCGAAACCCCTGACTGGCGCTACGGCGACCTGTCCTTCTATGTGCAGCGCGGGACGCTGGGCAAGTGGATGCACGAGTTCCAACAGATCGAAGCCATCTATAACGCTGGAGGGATGTGCTGGAACCTGACCGACTCGGCGTTCCCCGGCCTGGAACTACGCCTGGAGGTATATCCCTTGCCCGACGCCCCCGGCCTGATCGCCCGCCTGTGGGCTTCTGAAGCGATTGAGGTGCTGTGGCTGCTGGGCAACCTGGGCTATGCCGCACGCAGCATCCTCGGCCAGGGACCAACCGCCCACGAAGGCGGGGCGCGCGACGGGGGCGTCTCTCCGCAGACCGCGACAAACAGCCGTGTGACGCTGGAAGAGGGGCATATCCTGGCATGCCAACATCCGCAATGCCCCAAGACGACCCGTGCCGCCACCTCCCCCGCCGGGCGCATCCTCATCGCCAACCCGGACGCCTTGCCGCGCATGGAAATCGGCCTCTCGGCGGTGGAGAACTCGCACAAGGCCACCGTGAGCGCGCTCCAGGTCGGGCCAGAGTCGGCCTATCTGGCCTTGCTGACCAACCATGACGAGGATGCCCACGCCCTGAAGAGCCTGCTCGACGACGCTGCCGCCACCTACCATAAAGCCAGACAGCACGGCGAAGCGGTACAGACGCAAGCCATCGTAGAGACGCCCCACACGCTGCTCAACCAGGCCGTGCGCGGCATCTCCTCGACGCTGGATGCTTGCTGGCTGCCTCCCTCCTATCTGCACGGCGCTGTGCGCTGGGGCGTCGAGTGCAAGGGCTGGTTCCTCGGCTGGCGCGGCTGGTATGGTCCCACCTGCCTGGGCTGGTACGAGCGCGTGGCGGCTGCCCTGCGCTTTCACGCCCGGCAACAGATTCAGGAGGGCGAGCAGGGCTATATGAGCCGGGGCAAGCTGCACGACTGGGTGGGCTTTGACGGGTCATATGGCGGCTGGGTAGACGGAAACATGGGCGAAGTCTATCTGGATCACCTCTACCATTACTACTGCTGGACCGGTGACAAGCCCCTGCTGCGCGAACTGTGGCCCACGCTGCGCGACGCCCTGGCCTGGGAGCAGCGCACGCTGGATACGGACGGCGATCACCTCTACGAGAATCACATCAATACCTGGATAAGCGACGGTCATTGGTATTCCGGTGGGCCAGGCGCTCAGGCCAGCGCCTATATGTACCGCGCACACCTGTTGGCCGCCGAGGCCGCCGAGTTGGTCGGAGAGAACCCCCAGCCTTACCGCGACATGGCTACCGCTATCCGCGAGGCCATGAATACGCGGCTCTGGATGGCCCGCGAGGGGCACTATGCCGAGTACCAGGAGTACCTGGAGCCTCATCGCCTGCACGAGGACGCCGAGCTGCCCACCATCTACCACCCCATCGACTCGGAGGTCACCGACCCTTTCCAGGCTTACCAATCGCTGCGGTACGTCGAGGAACGCCTCTGGTTACCCAATGACCTGCTGCTGGTCAACGACTGGTATCCGGTCATCGTTACCAACGGCACCATCGCCTTTCAGGAAATCCTGCATACTGCCCTGAGCTATTTCCAACTGGGCGACAACGGACGCGGCTGGCGGCTGTTGCAAGCCTCGCTGATGCCCTTTGTCAAGGCGCGTGTGCCGGGAACCATCTCATCCTATGGCGGATGGGAGGGCGAACAAGGCACTTATACCGAGTTTACCGACACCAGCAGCATGTTCGCCCGCACGGTGATCGAGGGGCTGTTCGGCATTCGCCCGCAGCGCCAGCACAACCTGATAGTGATCCAGCCCAACCTGCCAACCGAGTGGCCCACAGCCAACCTGACGCTCCGCGATCTGAGTTTTGCGCTGCAACGGGATGACCTGACCGAGCGCGTCACGGTTACCATGCCCACCCCTTGCCGCCTGCGCCTCCGGCTGCGCGCCCGCTATGACATTGTCGAGGGGGTCTGGGCCAATGGGCAGCCCGCGGAATGGCGCTGCGAGCCGGGCATCGGGAGGCCGTTCGTCGTGATCGACTTGCCCGCCGAGACGGAGCACGCGGTGCAGGTGCGCTACCGGGCAATGCGCCACGCCCTGACCTACCCGCAAACCGTGGTCCCCGGCCACGCCTTTACAGTGGCCGCCCATGATTGCACCCTGGAAGAGGTATATGATCCACAAGGGCTGCTTCAGGAGCAGCAACCCGGCAGCGACCTCACCCAATTCGTACTGCGCCAGGACGTGCGCGGCCCGCATACCTTCTTCTTGCGCGCCACCCACGGGAATACCACCTGCTGGGAGCCGGTGGATGTCTACGTTCGCCCCGCACTGGAAATCAGCGCCGCCAACTGGCAATATGACGAGCATTGCGACGACCTGCGCTATGCGTTCACTTTGCGTAACAACCTGCCCCATGCCCTCCGCCTGACGCTAAAGACGGAACTGCTGGGCCAGGGGACCGCCGAAGCCGTGACACTGCCTGCCCAGGCTGAACTGCGCCTGACGTACCCTCTGCGCGAGCGCTCGCGCCTGTCGCCGGGGCGCACTCTATTGCACCTGCAAGTAAGCGGCGACTGGCAGGGTGCATTACAGGCCCCGTTGCTCCTGTGGCAGCCATCCACACTGTGGGACGGCCTGTCCGCTTGCTGTGTGCCGCTGGACATCCCCTACAACGGGCAACTGGAAAGCTTGTTCCGCCAGAATTACTATGACACCAACCTGCCGCCGACGGCGCTGCGAATCATGCGCGATGGCCTCAACGCCTGGACGGGAAGCTGGTACCGGCCCGATTATATCAACCTGGATCACGTCCGCGCGCGGCTAGATGCGGGCGACCTGTTCTACAGCGACGTGGGCGTGCCATTCCGTCAGGTGCGCGCAGGGAACAATGGGCTGTTCGCCTCCCGCTGGGAGCAGTGGCCCCGCGAAGCGGTCATCCCCGTGAACCGCCAGGGGCGCAAGCTGTACTTGCTGCTGGCAGGCACTACGCTGAACAACCAGACCCGTATCGCCAACGGGCGGCTGGTGCTGCGCTATGCCGATGGCAACGAGCAGGCGGTGGAACTCACCAACCCCGATAATTATGACCACCTACTCCAGCACTTCTCGCAGAACTATCCCCAGCATATCGGCGGGGCCAAAGAGGGCTACTATGGCGTGGGCAACGCCAGCGGCACGCACGCCGACATCCTCGATATCCCCCTGGATGCGGGGCGCGTGCTGGCATCCCTGCGCGTCGAGTGCATCGCGCCGGAAATCATCATCGGAGTGCTGGCGGCGACGATACTGGAATGAGGAAATCCGAGACATAGGCAGTTAAAACTGCACCAACCATTGCCAAGTCGCCCTTCGGCGACTGCAGATCAGCCCACGGAGGTGGGCTTTGCACTGGTTGCTGCGGTTTCAACCGCCCATCCTGATGGCGGGCCGCCCAGAGTCGCGACGGGCCTGTTGACATAGCGCTCGCGCCGGGCTACTATGCCAGGCAAACGACCATATACGCCGGGAGGACGTCATGAAAATAGCCGAGATACGATCCATTCCCCTGCTGGGGGAGACCCCCATTGGCGGGTGGGCGCACGAAATCGAGCCGAGCGACAACGTACACACCCTGATCGAGGTCGAGAGCGATGAGGGGCTGGTGGGCGTGGGCAGCGTCTTTACCAGCGCCGCCCTGGTCAACGCCAGCCTGGAACTACTGCGCGGTTATCTCCTGGGCGAGTCAGCCATCGAGCCGGAACGCGTCTCGGAAAAGCTGCACCAGGTCACTTTCTGGCAGGGGCGCGGCGGGGCAGTCACCCACGCCATCAGCGGCATAGACATCGCCCTGTGGGACCTGCTGGGCAAGGCCACAGGCCAGCCGGTGGGCCGACTGCTCGGCGGTATCTACCGGGACAAGATCAAGCCCTACGCCTCGGTGCTCTTTAGCTGGCCGCCAGAAAGCTTTGCCGAGATGTTGCAGGGATTGGTGCAGCGTGGCTTTCGAGCCATCAAGATGGGCTGGGGTGGCTTTGGGCTGCATGACGCGGCCCGTGATGAAACGCTGGTACGCACCGCCAGGGAAGCCGTGGGCGACGACATCACCCTGATGGTGGACGCAGGCGGCAGCGGCGACTTTTGGCCCAATACCTACAAATGGGCGCTGGAAACCGCCCATATGCTGCACGACTGGGGCATTTATTGGTTCGAAGAAGCCCTGCGCCCTGACGACATTGACGGGTATGTTCTCCTGCGCGAGCACGCGCCGGTCAAAATTTCCGCCTGCGAAGTGCTGACCCGCAGACAGTCGTTCATCCCCTGGATCGAGCGGCACGCCGTGGACATAGTCCAGCCCGATTGCACCAAGGTGGGCGGCCTCTCAGAGTCGCGACGTATCGCCTGGATGGCCTACGACTACGGGGTCATCACGGTCAGCCACGGCTGGAACACCGTCGTCGGCCTGTACGCCGACCTGCATCTGGCCGCCGCCATGCCCGATGCGCGCTTTGTCGAGTATATTACCCCTTCCGCCTACATGGACAACCTGTCCACCGAACCCCCGCGCCTGGATGCGGAAGGCTACCTGACCATCCCCACGACGCCGGGGTTGGGCTTGGAACTGGACCCGGAGAAGGTGGCCCGCTATTCACGCGGCATTGTTACCCGCTTTAACTGACAAAACAGCAACGTGGGGATGCTCCGGCGAACGCCAGGGCATCCCCACGCATGTCTACGGAATCCGGGCGGCTAGAGCGTATCCAACGCCTGCGCCAAATCCGCAATGATATCCTGCACGTCCTCAATGCCAATGCTCAGGCGCACCAGCCCCTCGCCGATCCCCAGCGCCGCCCTGACCTCCGGGGACAGGGCGCGGTGAGATGAATGGGCCGGGTAGAGCGCCAGAGTTTGCACGTCCCCCAGCGTGGTCACCGGCAGCACCAGCTTGAGGGCCTCCATCCAACGAAACACCTCGGCGCGCCCCGCTCCCCCTAGCTCCAGGCTGATCATGCCGCCAAAGCCGCGCCCGCCGAACAGCCGCTTTGCCAGCGCGTGCTGTGGATGCTCCGGCAGCCCCGGATAGTTCACCCGCGCAACCTCTGGCCGCGTCTTGAGCCATTCGGCGACAGCCTGAGCGTTGGCGCACTGCTCGCGCATCCGCAGCGCCAGCGTCTTGAGGCCGCGCAGCGCCAGCCACGCTTCCTGCGGCCCCAGGTTGGCCCCCAGCAGCTTTTGCCTGGCCCGCAAATCCCCCGCCCGCTCGCTCGCACATGCCACCACCCCGGCCATCACATCCCCGTGCCCCGACAGGTACTTGGTGGCCGAATGCACCACATAATCCGCGCCATGCGCCAGAGGGCGGTACAGGTAAGGGCTGGCAAAGGTATTATCCACGATCAGCGCCGCGCCCACCCGGTGCGCCATCTCCGCCAGGGTCGGCACGTCGGCCACCTTCAGCAGGGGGTTGGAGATGATCTCGCACAACACAGCCACCGGCCTGGTTTCCTCCAACGCCTGCCGCACCTCGTCCAGCGCGGTGATGTCTACAAAACGGGTCTGCACCCCCAGCTCTGCGAGGGTTTGCGCCAGCAGGGCATACGTCGCGCCGTACACATCCGCCGCCGCCACCACATGCGCGCCGCTCTTGACCCCCGCTCCCAGCAGCGCCGCGTGAACAGCCGCCATCCCCGACGCAAACGCCACAGCGGACACGCGACCAGCCGAGGCCGCCTCCGGTTCTTCCAGCAGCGCAATGGCCCGCTCCCAGGCGTTGACGGTGGGGTTCCCGTAACGCTGATAGACATACCCTTCCCGCCCTCCCGCGAACACCTGATCCAGCGGCTCCATGCTATCGTACATGTACGTAACGGAATGATAGATCGGCGTAGACACCGGCGTGTAATCGGGCCGCGGCCCGCGCTCACCGGCGTGGACAGCCTGCGTATGGATGTTTTTGCCCCGCAGCATTGCTCATTCCCCCTTCTCGATATCGTTGCGACTGGCCGCGTCAGTTTGCCCGTCAATCCACCCCTTCGAGCAGATAGCGCCCGCCGCCATGATAGCGCGCCCCCGTCGCTTGTCAATCAGGGCTACCGCAATGGTAGCCGCGCCATTCTGACGCGCCATCCTCCGCGCTACCGCAATGGTGACCGCGCCATTCTGACGCGCCATCCTTCGCGCCTCGCCACGATCTCGCTATGATTCTGGAACGTCCTCCCGCCACCAATCACTTGACAGCGCCGGGGTATCGGGTAAGCTGCTACACATACCATCGCATAGCCCCACCGGGCTTGACAAATCAACAACCGCCATCTGTGGGAGGGAGAGATGCAAGCCGAGAACCCTGTGCTGAAAATAGACAACCTGTTCGCCCGTCGCAGCATTCGCAAGTTCACCGGGCAGCCAGTGACCGAAGAGCAAATCCAGCTACTCTTACAGGCCGGGATGGCCGCGCCCTCAGCGGGCAACCGCAAGCCCTGGCACTTTATCGTCGTCACCGACCAGGACACCAGGGACAGGTTAGCCGACGGTCACCCCCATGCCACGATGCTGCACGAAGCGCCCCTCTGCATCGTGCCCTGCGGCGACCCCGGCTTGAGCTTTGCCGACCGCCCCGATTACTGGATTCAAGACCTGGCCGCGGCCACCGAGAACATCCTGCTGGCCGCCCTGGGGTTGGGGCTGGGAGCCGTCTGGTGCGGCGTCTATCCCGTGCAAGAGCGCGTCACGGCCACGCGCAGCATCCTCGAAATCCCCGACAACATCATGCCCTTTGCCTACATCGTCATCGGGCATCCCAACGAGAGCAAGGAGCCGCGCACCCAATACGACCCTGAGCGGGTCCATTCGGAGCGCTGGTAATATTCAGCCCGACCGCAAGCCAGACCTTGCGGAATCAAAGGAGGAACACTCTATGGGTGGCATCGGATCGAACAAAATCGCACACAACCCGGTAAAATACAACCTGCACCACGGCCTCCCGGCTATCGGCACATGGATTTCCCTGTGCTCGCCAGCCTCCGCCGAGTCAATGGCCCGCGTCGGCTGGGACTGGCTCGTTATCGACGTGCAACACAGCCCCGTCGGCTTTGACACGATGGTCAACAGCTTTCGCGCCGCGCAACTCGGCGGGGCCGTCCCAATGGCTCGCGTGCCCTGGAACGACATCGTCTGGATGCAGCGCATTCTGGACGCAGGCGCGCTGGGCCTGGTGATTCCGATGGTCAACAGCGCCGAGGACGCGGAAAAGGCCGTGGCAAACACCAAATACGGAGGCAGCGGCATTCGCAGCTTTACCTCCGGGCGCATTTCCTCCTACGCCGATACCAGCGATTATGGCGGCGATTACACCGATTGGGCCAATGACAACATCGCCGTCATCCCCATGATCGAGACCGTCCAGGCAGTGAAAAACGCCGAGGCCATCCTGTCCGTCGAAGGGGTAGATGGCTGCTTTATCGGCCCGCGTGACCTGGCTATCTCGATGGGCGTCAAGCCCCACGAGACCGGCCCCGGCAGCGAGCACGAGGCCATGATGATGAGCGTGCTCGAAGCGGGGAAAAAGGTCGGCACAGCCGTCGGCAAGCACTGCGACGACGCCGACGAGGTCAACGAACGCATCGCCCAGGGCTTTCAATTCCTGGCCCTTGCCAGCGATGCGGGCATGATGATCAAGATGGCGACCAGCCAGTTCAAGGCGGTACGCCGACCCTAGCCAGCCAGAAACAACACCACCCCGCAGGTGTGCCCTCTATCCCTGCGGGGTGGTGAATATACGTCAGTAGCCGCGCCTTGCAGGCGCGCAAGCCCGCGCCAGAATGGCGCCGCCAGGATGGCGCACCTACCAAATTGTCCGCCCTCTATCCCTGCGGGGTGGTGAGCATGCGTCAGTAGCTGTCCCTCCGGCTTGTCCTGGTTTTCGTATTCTGCGCCCTGGACCTATTCGGGCATCACGACGTCGCAATAGCGCCGGGTCTGAGCCGATTCGCGCGCCCACAAACAGGTCAACGCGCTGAGAATGCCCGCCGAAATGGGGCTACGCGATGGCGTGCCGTCTCGCATGCCCCGCAGGAAATCCAGACACAGCTCGCGGTCTCCGCCAAAGTGCGACATCTCCCCGGAAAAGTCTATCGTCTCCTCGGTGGGCAACTGGTGCTTGTACACGTGAATCTTGTTCTCGTACCAGTCGAAATGAATCGTGCCCTTGTAGCCATATAGCCGCGCCCCACGCCGGGCCGCCTTGAACCGCGCGTAAAAGTTCTGCGTGTAGCTGGCCTGCGCGCCGTTCTCGTACTCTAGAATCAAGTTCCCCAGGTCTTCATTCTGGATGTCCTTGGCAAACAGGCACATACGCCCCGAAGCCGTCTGCACCTCATCCCCCTGGAAACGCTCATAGCACAGGTTGAACGGGCTTTCGGGGCACGTCTCCCACTCGTCACAGTCCACGCAGCGCAGGTCGAATGGCTTGTCGCCGCCATAGATGCGCCGGGCGTTCATCGCGCACAGGCTGCGAGGCTTTTGCCCCAGCAGGTAGTAAATGTAATCCAGGTCGTGGGTGGCCTTTTGCAGGAACAGTCCCCCCACCTGGTCATAGTTGCGATACCACGCATAGTAGTACACGTCGCCATAGGGCACATCGTTAAAGGCCACGACATGCTCCACCGTCCCGATGGTGTCTGCGTCAATCAGTTGCTTGACCGTCTGCACCATAGGCGTCAGCCGCAGGGGGAAGGACACGACTACCGGCGCGGGATAATCGCGGAAAGCGGCGTCCAGTTGCTTCACCTGGTCAAAGGTGATGGCTACCGGCTTTTCCAGGAACAGCGGCAGCCGCCGCGCCGCTACCTTGCAGGCCATCTCGGTGTGCAAGAAGCAGCGCGTGCCCACCATGACGCCGTCCAGGTCGCGCTCCGCTGCGAGCATGGCGTCTGCGTCCTGGTAGAAATGGGTATCCTGCAAGATCGGGTCATTGCCCTGCCTGATTTCCTCGGCCCGTGGGTCGGCAATGGCGGCAATCCGATAGGGGATGCCATACATCGCCAGGCCCTTGGCCATGCCCGAAATCCGCCCCCCATAGCCGATAATCCCAACTTGGAGCATGTCGTCACCTCGTGGTTCATAGAGTTGGTAAATCACCAGGCGATTATAGAGCGTCCCGCCACGGCGGGCAAGCGACTGGCCCAACTGGCACCTATAGCCTCGATTGACTGGCTACAGGTGCCTGGGTATCATGCAAGTGGGGATAAGTACTGCGGGGTTCATTTCGCATTGGCTCGCGCAGCCCTTCCGGCACGTGATGCCGCCCGTAGATTACCTGTAGAACGCAAGCGGAGGAATGCACAATATGCCAGAACCTTTCAAGAGCGGTGATCTATACGTCTCCCCGCAGGGGAACGATCGTTGGTCCGGCAAGCTGGCCGCGCCCAACGCCAAAGGCAACGATGGCCCGGTAGCTACCCTCGAGCGGGCACGCGACCTGATCCGCGAGCGCAAATTGCGCGGCGAACTCGCCGGGCCGCTGACCGTCTGGGTGCGCGGCGGGCGCTATCCCCTCAGCGAGCCGCTCACCTTTAGCCCGGCAGATTCGGCCCCGGTGACCTATGCCGCCTATCCGGGCGAGCAGCCGATACTCGATGGCGGCGTGCGCATCGGGGGCTGGCGCGTCGAGCAACTCGGCGACCGGCAGGTCTGGGTGGCGGACGTGCCCGAGGTGGCGCAGGGTAAATGGGTCTTTCGGCAGCTCTTCGTCAACGGGCAGCGCCGCAGCCGCCCGCGCCTGCCCAAAGAGGGTTTCTACTGGATGGCGAACGTCCCCGGTCTGAGCATGGACGCGCAGTTGTTCGAGGGAAGCGACACGTTCCAGGTGGAGCCGGGGGACATCCGCCCGTGGAAGAACCTGCAAGACGTGGACGTCGTGGCGATCCATTTCTGGATCGAGGAACGCATGCCCATCGCCAGCCTGGACGAACGCACCGGCACGGTGGTCTCGTCGCGGCGCAGCATGTTCGCCCTCAAGGACGACGTCCGTGAAAAGTACGCCAAGTATTATGTTGAGAACGTGTTCGAGGCGCTCACCGAGCCGGGCGAGTGGTATCTGGACCGGGCCGAGGGCAAGCTCTACTACCTGCCCATGCCCGGCGAGCAGTTGGACACCCTGGAAGCCTACGCCCCCCGCATCGAATACTTGCTCAAGTTGGAAGGCGCGGCAGAGGCAGGGCAATACGTCGAGTTCTTGCGCTTTGAGGGCCTGACCTTCCGCCACAGCGCGTGGAGCCAGCCCAAGGGCGGCGGCGAGCGCTTTGACAAGCCGGGCATAGAATTCGCGGCAGCCCCCCAGGCGGCGTTCAACGTCCCGGCGGCCATCCACCTGTCGGGCGCGCGCTACTGCGCCATTGAGGATTGCACCATCGAGCATATCGGCTGGTACGGCGTCGAGTTGCTCGACGGCTGCTTGGGCAACCGGGTGGTTGGTAACGAGATACACGACCTGGGCGCGGGCGGCGTCAAGCTGGATGGGGCCGATGCCCACGGCAACCCGGCGCTGCGCACGGGCAACAACCGCATCACCGACAACCATATCTACGATGGCGGACATGTCTTTCACTCCGCCTGCGGTATCCTTTCCGTGCACAGCTTTGGGAACAGCTTCTCGCATAACCATATCCACGACTTTTACTACACGGGTATCTCCTGTGGCTGGGTTTGGGGCTATGCAGAAAACGTCTCCAAGAACAACCGCATCGAGAAGAACCACATCCACGACCTGGGGAAAAAGCTGCTCAGCGATATGGGCGGCATCTATACGCTGGGCGTGCAGCCGGGGACCGTGTTGCGCGGCAACCTGATTCACGACGTGGAAAAGTGGAACTATGGCGGCTGGGCCATCTATCCCGACGAGGGCAGCTCGCATATCCTCATCGAGAACAATGTCTGCTACAATACCAGCAGCCAGCCCTTCCACGAGCACTATGGCCGCGAGAACATCGTCCGCAACAACATCTTTGCATTTGGCCGGGAAGGGCAGGTGCGCCTGAGCCGGGCGGAAGATCATCTGTCGTTCACCTTTGAGCGCAACATCATCCTTACCAACGGCCAGCCGATTTTCGTGGGCGGCGGGCGCGCGCCCCTGGAGCAGCGCAAATTCTACAGCGACCTGAATCTGCTGTGGGACGTCTCCGAGCAGGCGCCCTTCTGCGCCGATGCCAGCCAGGATGCAGATGCGCGCCAATTCTTCACCAAGACCTTTACGCTGGAGGAATGGCAAGCCCTGGGACAGGACACGCACTCGGTAGTGGCCGATCCCAAGTGCGCCGACCTCGCCAACCATGATTTCACCCTGGCTGAGGATTCGCCCGCATTCGCCCTGGGGTTCCAACCCATCGACTTGTCCGATGTCGGCCCGCGCCCCAAGGGGCAGCGCGACGAATAGCGCCCCAACTGGCCGCTCTAGCGAATACCGGTGTGAGAGCGTGCATACTGCTCTCGCACCGGCCCTATATCCTGTGAGTAGAAAAGACTATGACGCAATATTGCAGAATCGCCACCTTTAACGCGAATTCCATCCGCGCCCGGCTGGAGCAAGTTCTGAGCTGGATGGCAACCACCGAAACCGACGTGCTCTGCGTGCAGGAAACCAAAGTGCAAGATTCCGAGTTCCCCGTCGATCCCATTCGCGAGGCGGGGCTGTCGGTGGTCTACCACGGGCAAAAGGCTCACGCCGGAGTCGCCATCCTCAGCCGGGAACCGCTGGAACAGGTCGATACCGGCTTGCGAGACGGCGAACCGGACGAGCCGCGCCTGATTCGGGGTGTATACCGGGGCATCGCCATCGTGAACACGTATGTGCCGCAGGGGCGCGATGCGGACTCGGAGTACTTTCAGTACAAGCTGCGCTGGCTGGAACGACTGCGCGCCTTTTTCGAGCGCCACTATACGCCCAAAACACCTCTGCTGTGGCTGGGTGACCTGAACGTGGCTCCGGAACCGATAGATGTCTATGACCCCAAGCGCCTGGCAAACCATGTGGACTATCATCCCGCAGCCAGGGCCGCGTTGCAGCGCATTTGTGACTGGGGGCTGGTAGATGTCTTTCGCCGCCACCATCCGGGCGAGGCACATCAATACTCCTACTGGGATTATCGCATGCGCAATGTGCTGGAACGGCGGGCAGGCTGGCGAGTAGACCACATCATGGCAACCAGACCGATGGCCGAGGCTTCGACGGCAGCCTGGATCGACGTGCAGGCCCGCATGGCGGACAGGCCATCGGATCACACCTTCGTCGTCGCCGATTTCGACTTGCCGCCGCGTTAGCGCGCCGCAGACGTCCCGAAGGGGCGCCCATGCACCCGATTCGCCTGCCCACATACTACTATCAGCAGTTCCTTCGCCCTTTGGGTTCAGAGGCGGACGGGTGGCCCACTAATTGGACCGCCGGCTTCCAGCCGGCAGAATTGTAAGCCGCCAAGGATGGCCAATGGCGCTAACTTTTCACGGATCAAATGCTGGGGCAAGATCGGAGTTGCCCTCATCCGCCCTTCGGGCATCGGCATACCTGCCGCTCGGCAGCATGCCGCCTTCTCCCGGGGGGAGAAGGCGGTAAGCGCGGCAATATGCCACCGGCATACAT
>JAAYXX010000260.1 GCA_012515695.1 Chloroflexota bacterium | reverse complement strand
TATCCCTCTCCCAGTGGGCGAGGGAACCAGAAACCCTCACCCCCGGCTGTACTCAGCCGCCCGGCATGCATGCCGGTGGCATATTGCCGCGCTTACCGCCTTCGCCCCTTGGGAGAAGGCGGCATGCTGCCGAGCGGCATACTGCCGATGCCCGAAGGGCGGATGAGGGCAACCCCGATCTTGCCCCAGCACTTGATCCGCGAAAAGTTGGTGCCATTGGCCATCCTTGGCGGCTTGTAATTATGCCCGCTGGAAGCCGACGGCTCAACGAGGCCAACATTTTGGAGAACGCCACACCTCCCGCATTGCGCCTTGCCGGGTTATTTCTTTTGGCCGGTCTGTATCTGGATGTTCTTGAACTCGATCTCTACCGGGTGGGTGAAGCGATTGCCGTTCTTTTTGTCATGGCGGCCAAAGGTCGGCATCTCGACGCGCACACGCAGGTGGTACTTGCCGTCAGATGGCACATGCCAGTTACGGCCATAGTGATATAGCCAGGGATGCCAGAGAAACGGCTGGTGGTGGGTGCCCAGTTCGCTGCCGTCGCCCGTGTAGAGCGTGGCATACACCATCAGGCCGGGGATAAAGCGGCCATCCGCCGCGTCCCGCACGACAATCTCCAGATGCAGGTTCTCGTCCCCGCTCGGCTCTCGCCAGACCAACGCGCCATCTTGGGGCATATACATCCCCTCGGCCCTTTCCACCGCATAGCCCACCAAATAGTGCCCCACGCGCTTTTCGGTGCCGTGCGCTTCGCGCCTGGTCATCTCTTCCACGGCCTTGGCATACGCGTCGCCCTGGGCTTTGGCCATCTCCAACTGGTTCTTGTTCGCCTCGTCGCTTTCCTGCATGGGGGGTTTATGCGCCTTGGTTTCGTAACTGGCGCTCGCAGCAGTCGCGACGTGCTCTTCTTCCTCCTCTACCATTGGCGGCTTGATATGACCCACCCGACACCTCCTTTTGCACGCACAATCACAACCGCCCAACAAGGACGCGTCAATCGTTCGCCCCAGCTTTTTTCACCCAGTTGCCCTGCTCATCCTTTTCGTACACGCGCTTGACGGCGGCCCAGGCCACGGCATGGGCGGTCTCTTCGCGAGAGCGCCCCCCGCGCCGCTCCTCAGGCTCGGCATACTGCTCCCAGGCAGAGTTGAACGCCTCCATGTAGATCTCTTGCGCGTGGGGAGGCAGTTCGTCGCGCACAAGCGGCGGCAACTCTTGTAGATTCTCATAAGGCATGTCGGCAGCTCCTTCCCGAACGCCTCGGCATAGCCCGGAAACGACACACGCCTTGTTGAAGGATGGGCGGCTCGCAAATGCGAGATTCACGCATCCCTCATCAAGGTATGTGTCAGGCTCTATAACTGCCGGTAGGCTGCGTCATTCGCCCGACCAATGGCCACAACCCACGGTTGCAGCCATTGGTCGAGGCTCGACGCTGTGCTGATGATCCGACGATTAGAGGAAACAAAGGGTAGCGGAGGTCATGGGGAACCAAACAGACAGTTGCTCAATTCCTGTCCGTCGATCTGAATGATGGTTGGTGGTAACAATCCAAGAATAACAAAAGACAATAGCAAAATAAATAGTACCAGACTGATGGTTTGCAGCATAGACATCCGCTCGATAAAGCGAAAGTACCGGCGGACGTGGGGATCAGCGACGGGTTCCGTCCCATAGCGCAGCTTCTTGCCGATTTCCATGCGTCACGCTCCCTGCAAACCCATGGCCCGGTCGCCAACGGATGCATGGTAGGCAAGTTATACTTCCAGGCTACAAGCATGTGGCTGACGCATCTATCCCCTGATACAATGGGCGAGTTGCTCTCGGATTCGAGTGCTTGCGCGAGTCCGTTTGCCCACACGCGGGTAGATTTGGCTTGCTGCTGGAACCACGCAACGTCCAACAGCCTGGCCGCTTCTCCGTTCAGCCAATCGCGTAGGCGCGACGAACCCGTGCAGGCGCACGATCTGCCCCACAAGATATTCCACCGTGGCGGTTCATTCTCTGACTGGTAGCAGGCAAACCGGGCGATGTTTGCTCAAGAATTGCCTTATTGTAGCAAACATCCCCCCGCCCGTCTGTCGGGAGACCTTGATCCCTGGCGTCAGGAGAATTTGACCAGGTGCGCCCGGGTCAGGAGCTACTATGTAGGGGATAAAAAGCAAAACGGGGATTTCGAGCGGGCAATGGCTTGTCAACAACCCATCTGTCGGCGAGTCTTTGGGGGCGGCCAGCTAAGGGTGTGACCCCCGACCAGCGCCGAAAGCCACACCCGCCTAGATAGTCTTCTCTCCTGCGGCAATCTCAAACAGATCGTACTCCGTCACCGGTGGCC
>JAAYXX010000259.1 GCA_012515695.1 Chloroflexota bacterium | reverse complement strand
GTGGACGATTCCATCGTGCGCGGCAATACCAGCCGCCCCATCGTGGACCTGTTGCGGCGGGCCGGGGCGCGCGAGATTCACCTGCGCATCTCTTCGCCGCCCATCAAGCACCCCTGCTTTATGGGGGTGGATATGGCAACCTACGAGGAACTGATCGCCCACCACTTGTCTATCTCGGAAATCCAAAAACATGTTGGCGCCGACTCGCTGGGCTACCTGAGCCTGGAGGGGATGATCAAGGCCGTGCGACGCCCAATGGGGCAATTCTGCCTGGCCTGTTTCAATGGCGAATACCCCTTTGAGCAGAAAAAGGGGGGATTTGTGCCGCGCCAACAACAATGCTGCTGCACGTGCGAGGAGGAGGTAGGCTCTCAATGAAGGTATTGGTCGTAGGCTCCGGCGGGCGGGAACACGCGCTGGTCTGGGCGCTGCATCGCTCGCCGCAAGTGGAGGAGATTCACATCGCTCCCGGCAACGGCGGAACAGACAAGCTGGCGAAGAACGTGCCTATCGCGGCAGAGGACATCCCGGCCCTGGTGGATTACGCCACAGCGCAACAGTTCGACCTGGTGGTCATCGGCCCGGAAATCCCGCTGGCCCTGGGCCTGAGCGACGCGCTGCGCGCCAAGGGGCTGCGCGTGTTTGGCCCCTGCCAGGCGGCGGCCCGCATCGAGTCGTCCAAGGCGTTCAGCAAAGACTTTATGTGGGAGAATGCCATCCCCACGGCGGAATACCACACTTTTCAGGACTATGGCGAGGCGTTGCGCTACCTGGACACGCATCCCGCGCCTATCGTCGTCAAGGCCAGCGGTCTGGCCGCCGGAAAGGGTGCCATCGTCTGCCAGTCGCAGGAGGAGGCCCAGGAGGCGCTGTGCCAGATCATGCAGGAGCGGGCCTTTGGCGAGGCTGGGGACACGGTGGTGATCGAGGAGTGCCTGGTGGGCCAGGAAGTCTCGATGCTGGCTTTTGCCGACGGCAAGACCGTGGCGCCGATGGTGCTGGCCCAGGACCACAAAGCAGCCTACGACGGAGATCGCGGCCCCAACACCGGCGGGATGGGTTGCTATGCGCCCGCCCCCCTGTTGGATGGCGACCTGCAACAACGGGTCATCGAGCAAGTATTGCAGCCGACGGTGGACGCCCTGCGGCGGGCGGGCACGCCCTACATCGGCGTGCTCTACGCGGGGTTGATGGTCTCCGAGGGCGGTTTTCACGTACTCGAATTCAACTGCCGCTTTGGCGACCCGGAAGCCCAGGTGATCCTGCCCTTGCTCAAGACCGACCTGGTCACGGTGATACAAGCTTGCATTGATGGCCGCCTGGATCAGATCGAGCTAGAGTGGGACAACCAGAACTGCGTCTGCGTGGTGATGGCTGCGGGGGGCTATCGCGACAGCTAGAAGAAGGGCTATCCCATCAGTGGGCTGGAAGAAGCAGCCCAGGCAGAGGATACCGTCATCTTTCACGCCGGAACCAAACGCCAGGAAGAACAGATCGTCACCGCTGGCGGGCGCGTGCTGGGGGTAACGGCGTGGGCGCCCGATCTGGCGGGGGCAGTCGAGCGGGCCTACCGGGCGGTGCATCGCATCCATTGGACCGACGTCACGTTCCGGCACGACATCGGGGCCAAGGGAGTGCGCCGGGAGAACTCGTGGTAATGACGCATCATATCGCCGTACTGATATCGGGCAGCGGCACCAACCTGCAAGCCATCATCGACGCCACCGAGTCGGGCGAATTGCCCGATACGCGGGTGTCGGTAGTCGTTTCGAACCACAAGGACGCCTACGGCCTGGAACGCGCCAAGGCCCACGGCATCCCGACGATCTACCACCCCTTCCAGCCCTATCGACGGGCGGGGCGCTCGCGCAACGAGTACGACGCCGACCTGGCCGAAAAGATGAGCCACTATCCGGTGGACCTGGTTGTGTTGGCCGGGTGGATGCACATTTTCACGATGGATTTCATCCGGCACTATTCGGGGCGCATCCTGAACATTCATCCGGCACTGCCAGACACTTTTCCGGGGACGCACGCTATCGAGCGGGCCTATGAGGCTTTTCAACGCGGGGAGATTGACCATACCGGCGTAATGGTCCATCGCGTGCCAGATGAAGGGGTAGACGTCGGGCCGGTGGTCATGCAGCGCACCGTGCCCATATACTCCACGGACACATTAGAAGACCTGGAAGCCCGCGTACACGCCACAGAACACGCGCTTTACGTGCAGGCCATCGCCGCCGAGTTGGGACTAGCTCCCGCCAGGCGCGACGAGACATAGGGCTACAGCGCGGCGGAATGGGTAGATGAACGCGCCGGGGTTGGGTTGCTTCGGCCCCTCGTTGGGCCGCTCAACTCCAGTTAAAGGCGTACCGGGCCACAACGGAATGCAGCTCGCGGGTGCATTGCTCGCAAAAGTGCCAGCCCATCTCGGATTCTTCCAGCGCCAGCTTGGCCAGCTCTTCCACCGTGTCGGTGTGGCGCATGACGCAGCGGTTGGTGCAATGCGTCTCCAGCCCCATACGGGTCGTCTTGTGGTCGCGGGTGGGGCGAGGCAGGCCCAGCACATGGCCGAGATGGTGGCGCACAAGCCGCGACAACGCCAACTCGCGCACATGCTCATCGGCCAGGCTGCGTATTCGATGTACCGACATGACCGCCGTCGAGCCAGGGACGCTGGTTCCCAGGGCATAATGATCGGGTTGCAGTTCAGCCACCCGGACCGTCAAGTCGGTGAGGTCCTGCGTAATCAGGGCCATATCAAAGTGTGGGTCCAGTTGCTGCCACGGCTCCTGGCGAGTCAGGTCGAGAAACACCGGGCCGATGACGCGCTGCAAGGCGTCGTTGTAGCTGGTGTCGATGTACCACTGGGTGCCCCAATACACATCGGTGGAAACAAGCTCCGGGATGACCCAGTTGCCAAACAGGTGTACCATGATCGGGGGGTGATGGAGTACGGAGGGACGTCGAAGATAAAGCCACTTGAGGACCGAGTCAACCGTGTGGGTAAGTACGTTGGTCTCTTGCTCGCTGATACCCTCAGTCCACGTGACGGAGATATATTTGGTCATTACTACTCTCCGAATCTGACCGCATTCGTGCAGACGAGACCGGCCCGCATTATGCCATAGCTCGATTTTTTTTGCAAAATTCGCCTATAACGAGTGCTTTTACGTCCCGCGTTGCGCCAGCTTTTGCCAAATAGTCCCTATCGTTGTATATTCGGAGTATCTCTGTCTGTTTTTGTGTTTCGTAGACTCATTGGGCTATGTCGCCCTGTTAGAATGTCAGATAGTCTTATTGATTTCTAGAAAGAGAATCTCCAATGAGGCAGTTTCCCAAACCCAGATTGGTGATCAGCAGGTGTATCGAATTTGACGATTGCCGGTGGAACGGGGTTCGGGTCACATCAGACGTAGTCAAGTTGCTCAAGCCGTTTGTTGAATTTGTGGCTATTTGCCCGGAAATAGGCATTGGTCTGGGAATCCCCCGCGAGCCGGTGCGGGTC
>JAAYXX010000258.1 GCA_012515695.1 Chloroflexota bacterium | reverse complement strand
TAAAATGGGGCTGTACCTGGACAAGGGTAGTAAGCACTTGATAAAGAAGATGCAGCAGTCACACACAGCAGTGAGCGGAATGGCCGCAGGGCCATTGGCTCCAACTACACCAAGACCGAGTGACAACCGGAGGCAGCCACTGCACACCGAAAGTGCTACAGATAGAAGGAACCACCAATTCCATTAGCCGATTCGCTCTGCAAGTTCACAGTTGCTTGCCGGACCCCAAGCACAGCGGGACTTGCAGCGATTCTAAAATAAATACCTCCCCTTGTTTCTCCCCCCGCCCCTCTTACTTGTCCAGCCCTGGACAAGTAAGAGGGCTTCTCCTCTCGCAGACCAGAGAGCAGGCCGTCACACACGAGGTATCCGCGGAGCCAGCCCCAGCTTGCTGTTCATATAACGGGACGATTGGATGATTCATCTTTCAGTATGTCCGTTGAGCAAACAGTCAGAGGTAATGGAACAATTCGTCAGCCTGTGCCGATTGCTCCTCACCATGCCACACTGTCGAGGAGCCGCAGCTAGCGCAGATGATCCCCAAACCTTTCGACATCGGGCCTTGTCCGGGCGAAACAACGGATAGTGTGGAGGTAGAGTGATGGCAATTTCGGTTTTTATTGCTGATGACCACGTCGTCTTGCGCGACGGGGTAAGGCTTTTGATAGAAACCCAGGCCGACATGCAAGTCGTCGGCACCGCAGCCAATGGACGCGAAGCAGTAGATATGGTGGCCGGGTGTCAACCCGACGTCGTGCTCATGGACATCGCCATGCCCGAAATGGACGGCATCGAGGCAACCAGGCGAATCCGCGAGACGTGCCCGTCCGTCCAGGTGCTCGTGCTTTCGATGTACGCAACCTATGAATACGTACTGCGAGCCTTTCGGGCCGGGGCGCGTGGATACCTGCTCAAAGACTCGGCGGGCACAGAAGTCGCCGATGCAATCAGAACGATCTACACAGGCCAGACGTTCGTCAGCCACAAGCTCGCTTCCGCGGGCATGGAAGAAACGCTACACCGCAAAGTGGGGCTAGATGCGATGGACCTGAACAACCCGCTGGCTCGCCTCAGCCCACGCGGGCGCGAAATCCTGCGCCTGGTGGTGGAAGGCAAATCCAGCCGCGAGATCGGCGAGATCCTCGCCATGCCCGTAGGCATCGTGGATACCTACCGCAGCCAGTTGATGAAAAAGCTTGGCGTGGACGACATACCCGGCTTGATGAAGTACGTTGTCCACCTGGACATGCCGCGCGCGAACTAGGCCGTTCGTTATCATCTTATCATGTTTTCCCTACAACATATATCAAACTTTCCCTACAACACATGTCAAACTTTTCCTACATACAAAAACAGCTAACATCTGTAAAATAAAGTGGCGTGGATCGTTCCAGAGGCCCAATGATTGAAAACCCATAACGATTGCTGATAGTCTTAGTGATAGCCATTCCGAGGAGTGCTCGATGGACAAACAAACTCAGACGTCCAACGGCCTTGTGGATACCATCCAGGGCCAAGACAAAGTGCAGGAACAACATATTCTAGATCAGGTGGTAAACACGGCTCGGATCAGAGAACTGCAGAGAGCCGCCGCTCTACTCAGCGAAGAGGGGCACACCCAACTGGCCGAATCGCTGCGAGAGTGGATCAAGCGCCTAAATCGAGCTCTCGGCACAGACGAAATACCGCCAGAAGTCTGGATTGGCTAAGTGGCCAATAGCTGACCTGGATATCGGACCTGGTTCCCAGCCGTGCAAATTCATGTATGCATTCCAAAGCGAAAAGGAGACAGCAGCATGGACGTTCTCAAGGTCTCGTCCCAATCCAAGTCGAGAGCCTTGGCCGGAGCAATCGCCGGCGTAGTGCGCGAGAATGGCCGCGCAGAGCTACAGGCAATCGGGGCCGCTGCCGTCAACCAGGCCACCAAGGCAGCAGCCATTGCGCGAGCCTTTCTGGAACTGGATGGTCTGGATATCGTCCTCATCCCCACCTTTACCCAGGTGATGATCGGGGACCAGGAAAAGACCGCCGTGCGATTCATTGTGGAGACCAGGCATCCGGGCGTATAACCAGCGAATCAAGAGCAGGGAATAGCAGGGGCCTCAAACCGAGTGAATTGAGGCCCCTGTTCTTTGGATCGAGCCATAGAAAGTATAGGGGTTTCCTGACAGAAGAAGTCAAACTCTCCCGACAGACAGCCAGGCCCCCCTCTGCTAGAATACAACCGATTTAGCACACCATCAAACGCCAATAGCGTACGCCAATAGCGCAGTAGCCGGGACTGGACATCTCGCAATGGTCAGAGCAACAGAACCAGGGCCAGCACGAGATCAAGCTCAAACAGGGCGATTCCCGGAAGCATCAACGCAGCCCGTGGGGCTATACTCCCCACCAAGCGCAAGGTGCAACCGGAACTCCCCTCTTGCTTGTCCAGTCCTCGACAAGTAAGAGGGTTTTCTCTTTTACCGGGCTTGAGCAATTGCTCTATCCGGCTCGCTCTTTAATAAATGACGAATGCAACTGGCTCCAGGCCCGCAGCCTCTCTACCAACCTTCGCCGCCAAGCAGATACACCAGGGGGAGTCGGGGGAGAATATCCTGGCGACGGTAGCAGAGCGTAGGTTTAGGCCAGTTATCATCCGACAATGCAATCACCAAATTCAGAATTGGGGGACTGATCACTATGCAGCAACGGATTACTGTGTTCCTGGTTGATGACCACGCCGTAGTGCGCGACGGACTACGGCTCCTGCTGGAAACCCAAAGAGACATGGAAGTCGTGGGGGGAGCAGCCGATGGACAGGAGGCCATTGACCAGATAGCGATCCATTGCCCGGACATCGTTCTGATGGACGTAGCCATGCCCGTAATGGACGGTATCGAAGCCACCAGGCAGGTGGGACCACGCTGTCCCAGCACACAGGTCATCATCCTGTCTATGCACTCCACCGCCGAGCATGTCTATCGTGCCCTACGCGCTGGAGCGCGCGGTTACCTACTAAAAGAGTCGGCAGGGTCAGAAGTCGTCAAAGCAATGCGCCAAGTGTACGATGGCGGGCTGTACCTCAGCCCCAAAATCGCCTCGGCTGTGTCCAATCCTCAAATACTGCACCGCGAGAGGCTGCAAGATATCGCTGGTATCGAACAATACGTATCGGGCAACGGTCACGCGCAGGCAGAGCACGGCGACAGATAGACATCGCCCAACCGTACCACAGCCAGTGAGCGCAGGTCGGCCCGGCGGGCACCAGGCTGAGCCGCCAGGTCCCTGGCCCACCTCCTCACTTGTGTAAGGTATCATGCTCTCCCCACACAAACAATCAAATTCTCCCTACAGACGAACGATCACAAGAATGTTAGAATGTGTTATAGTACATTCAAATCAAACAGGATGATCTGACTGCTCCCGACCGAATCAGGGTTCTCATGAACAGGCCCGCAAACGCTTGTTCAGTCGGTCAGGAAGAGTGAGAGCAAATCCCAAAACAGTGCCCCACGCGGCATCGCCCGAACAAGAGCACAACGCACGATAGATTCGGGAAATCATATCAATTCACAACGCAATTCATTAAGGAGTCTATTGATGGAACTGCTAAAGGTATCATCCAATTCTAATCCAAGACAAGTAGCAGGGGCAATCGCCAGTGTTATCCGCGACCACGGACATGCCGAGATCCAGGCAGTCGGCGCGGGAGCCGTCAATCAGGCCACCAAAGCAGTAGCAATCGCGCGAGGGTTTCTAGAGCTGGACGGACTGGATGTAGTCTTGGTCCCAACATTCGCCAAGATCACAATTGCAGGCCAGGAGAGAACAGCAGTCAAGTTGTTCATCGAGTCCAGACAGGTATTGGTCCCAGCACATTAGCAAGTGAACTAATCATCTAAAGTAAGTTCGATTCGCGGAACGAAGGAAAAGGAGAAAGTGATGGATATTCTCAAGGTATCGTCCACTTCGGAGTCCAGAGCTCTGGCGGGCGCCATCGCCGGAGTAGTTCGTGAGAGCGGACGTGCAGAGCTGCAGGCGATCGGCGCAGGAGCCGTGAACCAGGCCACCAAGGCAGTAGCGATTGCAAGAGGCTTTCTCGAACTGGATGGCATAGACGTGGTGTTGATCCCGAGTTTTACCAAGGTGACGATTGCGGACCAGGAAAAGACGGCAGTCAAGTTCAGTGTGGAGCCTAGAGCCACGCTCAAGCCTGTCACTGGTTAAGCCAGACGTTAGCGTGAGTAGCCAATAGTTGTTTGGCCGAGTGAATCCTCCCGCTGGATCACACAGCCCCAAACATACGGGGCAAGGGCCAGCGGGAGGTTGTTATTTATAGGCTTACCGCTTGCCACCGTACGAAATACAAGATTGCAGGGCCCTAGTTGTAACTAGATAGAGGCATGAAATGAACGTATTGACTCTCGAACCCAATGACCTTTTCTCGGACGAAGATGGTCACGACAACAGGGACAACCGAATCCGCGTAGAGTGGTTGACAGACACAACCCTGCGCGAGTACGTGACCCTGGCACGGCTGAAAGAGTTGCAGGATGCGTCGGTGGTCGTTCACAGCACAGGGCGCGTCGCCCTGGCCGAGTCGCTGCGCGAGTGGGTGGAACAACTCACCGAGGCCCTGGCAATGGACGGTTTCTGGAACACAGACGGACGCCCTTCTGCCAACTAACACGGAGCTAATACCGGCCCGATAGTGCGGCCAAGCCAACCCTCCGGAGATGGCATCTGGAGATGGCCTCCGAAAAGGGCGATACCATGAGAAAATAAGCAAGGGCTGGCCCAGTCCAGTTGATTGGGCGCATAACACGCAACAAAGCGTGTAAATCCTTGATGTGAATACACCCTCTTATTCGCGCAATTAGCGCGGGTAAGAGGGTTTTTTTATGCCCTGACACCATCTGGCCTGGCGCAATACCGCTATTGACCCGGCGCCCAAATCCCTTATACTTGTCCATACTTGGCCCATCAGCAGGGCCGCCACTGCCAGTCGCGCAAGTCCGCCACCGTACTGGGGAACCCGACTCTGCGTACGGGCAAGATGGCAAGATAGCAGAGAGAGGCAACGGATGGCAACGAGGCAAGACCTTCCAGAAGTGCTAATATACACCGATGGCGGAGCGGACCCCAACCCCGGCCCCGGCGGCTGGGGAGCCGTGTTGATCAGCGGCCTGCACACCAAAGAGATCAGCGGCGCAGAATGGGATACCACCAATAACCGCATGGAAATCACGGCGGCTATTTCGGCCCTCCGTATCTTGCAGCGTCCCTGTCGTGTTACAATATACACCGATTCGCAATACTTGCGGCGCGGAATCAGCGAATGGATGCCCGACTGGGTAGCCAGGGGGTGGCGCAAAGCCAACGGCCAGCCCGTCGAAAACGTTGATCTGTGGCAAGAACTGCTGCGCGAAATGGAACGCCATCAGGTCGAGTGGCAATGGGTCAAAGGCCATCGGGGCCACCCGCTCAACGAGCGGGCCGACCAACTCGCCACCGAGGCCCGCCAGCGATTGGTGGCCGGGGGTCGCCGAGAGCCAACGCCCACCCAGCCCCCACCAACAGAACAGGGACAGCCCGAGCAAGGCAAACTGCCGCATGTAGAAATATACACGCGAGGCGCTGCCCTGGGGACGCCCGGCCCTGGGGGATATGCCGCCGTAATAGTCAATGAGGCGGGAAAGGTGCAGGTAGTCTCCGGCGGGTGGCCGCTGGCAACCAGCAACGTGATGGAGCTATGGGCAGTAGTCGCCGGGTTGCGGTCTCTGCGTCAGTTGAGCCAGGTGACGCTCTACACCACCTCCAAGTACGTCCTCGACGGCGCGACGCGCTGGCTGGCCCAATGGGAACAGCACAACTGGCAGACCAAAGCGGGCGAGCCGGTCAAGAACCAGGAGATTTGGATGGAGCTGGCACGCACGATGGGCGATCATGACGTTACTTGGGCCTTTATGCCCGCCAGCGAGCGGAACCCCTACAGCCAGCAGGCTGCCGAGGCGGCCCGCCGGGAGGCAGAGCAGGTCAAGGCCCAGGCAAGCAGGAAAACCTAGGCCGCGTGCTGGGCAATGCTTCTACGTCACCCGTCAGCAATAGCCAGCCCGGCGCAGACAATCATGATGCACATACCCAGTATCCCCCCAAGGAGGAGAATATATAGATGGCCAACATCATCAGCCTGTCACGTTTTCCCTTGTTGATCCTGATTGTCATCCTGCTGTATGTCCCCAGCCCCACATGGAAGCTGGTGAGCGTGTTCCTGCTGGTTGTGCTCATCCTGCTGGATACGCTGGATGGCATGGTGGCCCGCGCCCGGCACGAAGAGTCGGTAATGGGCAGCGTCATCGACATCATGACCGACCGCAGCGTGGAACTGGTGCTATGGGTCGTCTACGCTCACCTGGGCTTGATCCCGGTAGCCATTCCCATCATCTGTATTATCCGGGGCACAGTGGTAGATTCGTTGCGGAACATGCATGTGAGCGAGGGAACAGCCCCCTTTAAGACAATGCAGACCAGGCTAGGCAAATGGCTGGTGGGCAGCAAGACAATGCGCACCAGCTACGCCGTGAGCAAGCTGCTCTCGTTTGTGATACTGGCCCTGGTCAACGCCTTGTTCGCCTATTCCCTGCAGGGCCAGGTCGCCGAGCAAACCGCCCAGACGTGGCTGGTGGTGGGCAATGTGCTGGCCTGGATTTCCGTGGCCTTTTGCCTGACACGGGGTCTACCGGTGATTATCGAAGCGGTACAGAACGCAGGGGCACCCCCAAAAACCCGAGGGTGAGCACATGAAGACAGAAAGAATCTTGGGCGGTCCGTTGTTCATCATTCTTGGCATCATTCTCTCGCGCCTGCTACCCAAGTCGGTGGCTCTCTGGATAGTCTGCCGGTTGGCCCGATGGCTGAGTCGGCGGCGCACCGAAATGTACCGCAACGTGCGCGCCAACATCAGCCAGGTGGTTGGCCCCCACGTAAGCGAGGCCGAACTGGACCGCATGGCAGAGCAGGCTGTCTATAACACCATTCGCAGCAACTATGATATGATGCGCACGACCCAGGCCGATTACCGCCATGGGCGAGCGCCCATCAGAATCGCCGCCGACGAATGGCAGCGCACATGGCAGGCAATTCACGAAGGGCGCGGCACGGTGTTGGTGGGGCCACACATGGGCAATTTCGATATGGCCATGCAGTGGATCGCGAGTCAGGGGGTAAAAATACATGCCCTCGGATTGGCCCGCCCCAACCTGGGCACGCGAACAGTCAACCGGCTACGAATGCACCGGGGCATCGAGATCATGCCCATTAACGTGCAATCGCTGCGGCAGGCCATCGAACACCTCAAGCACGGAAAGGTCGTCATTACGGGGGTAGACCGGCCCACCTCGCCAGATGGAGAGTTATTCGAGTTCTTTGGCGCGCCCGCCCCAATGCCCGACGGCCCCGTGCGACTGGCGCTGCAAACCAACTCGCGCATTATCGCCGCCTGCTGCATCCAGGAGCCAGATGGAGCATACCGAATACGCATGGCCCCGCCGCTGGAAATGGAGCGCACCGGCAATCGGTCCAACGACATCCATCACAACGAGCAACGCCTGCTGGCAATCATCGAGGAGATGATCCGGCTCGCCCCGGAGCAATGGCTGATGTTTGTGCCCGTCTGGCCGGAGACCCAGCCCAACCAGGCATAGCGGCCAGGCTGCGACACACGACAAACGAGCAGCATCCCTGCTGGCAAGCGGCCCTGACCCAACAGATCAGGGCCGCGGCACAGGCATCGGCGGGGCCGGAGGGTGATTGCTCGCACATGCTCCTCACCCACGGGGGCGAGGGCGGCATGTATGCCGGCGGCATATTGCCGCGCTTGCCGCCTTCTCCCTCTGGAAGAAAGCGGCAGAATGCCGGTGCCCCGCAGGGGCGGATGAGGGACGCCTCCCTAGCCCACGCGCCTTTTAGCGCACCGCCAACTCCCCGGCCCCAGCGCGAAGATGGCGCAGAGCATCCTCAAAGGTAGTCGCCCCGCGCGCCAAATCTATCGCGTGGCGCGCATTGCTGAGCGTTTCCTCCAGGCTGCGCAACTCGTCGAGCGAGCCTTCCTGCCGCAACGTCTCCGCCTCGCGCTCTGCCCTGCGGATGTTATTTTGCACGCTCCGGTGCTCCTCGTCCAGGCGGCGAATAGCGCTGGCAATTTGCCGCTCGACCCGCTCATAGTGCTGTTCCGCCTGCTGGGCCATGTTCACCGCTCGCTGCATCTGGTTGGTCGCCTCGGTCAACACTTGCGCGCCCTGAGCAGTCTGCTCAAGGCTACGCGCCTCTTCCCACATCTGCTGGGCCGCCTCGTTCTCCCAGATCAGGCGAGACCAGGTGCTATTTCGGCACAATTCCTCAATCGCCCGATGCAGCCGCTCAATATCCTGCACATGCCGCTGATACTGGCGACGCACATTCTCCAGGTTTCGGCGGCCATCCTGAATCTGGCGACAGGCCAGATCAACCCGCTCTTCCAGTCTGGCGGCCACCCGCAGCAGTTCGTGCAGCGCCGGGGGGTTCTCCGCTTCCCGCTCGATATCCGCCCGCCAGGCGTCCAACTCGGCGGCCAGCGGCTTGACCTTTTCCTCCGGGCCGGGTAGCTCCTCCGGGTTGAGCTTGGCCAGGCGCGCCCACGCCCGATCTATCCGGCGAACCGCGTCGTTCACGCTGTCGCGATACTCGCGCACCGTCCGCTCGTGTTCCGCCTGAATGGCCTCCGCCTCACGAGTGATCGCCGGGAGCCATTCCTTGATAGCATAGTCATAGTTGACCTGGGCAGGCTGCGAGTATAGCGCGATCTCCTGGCTGGCCTTTTCCTCAAAGCGGGTCAGCCGTCGCCCAAGCTCCTCCATCATGCTGCCTCTCAGCCGTACCAGCGCCGGTAGAGTCTGCTTCTGGAGCGTTTGCAGCGCCTCCTCGAACTGCGCCCGCAGCGCGGTCAGGCGGTTGTGCTCCTCCTCCAGCTTGACGACAAGCTCGCGGCCGCTGGTCATTGAGGCGCGCGCATGGGTGAGAATTTGCAGCGCCTCGGGCAGTTCAGACTGACGAAAACGCCGCCGATAGCGAATGTTGGGCGAGATGCGCTCCAGGTCCACGTCTACCTCATCCAGATGGGCCACCGCTTCCCCCAGGGAACCAGCCAGCCCCCCCTCCCAATGGACCTGATAGACAGATAGCTCTTCGCGCATACGCAACGCCCGGCTGCGCCAATCACTCAGCGTCTCGGTCATCAGTTCAGTCAGCAACTCTTGCACGCGCTGAACGCTCAGCGTGAAATCCTGGACAGATAGCTGCGCTTCGGCCAGCCGCTCCCGCGCAACACGCGCCGTATCCAGAGCCGCCCTAAAGCTCTGCAACGTGCCCTGCGCGCGCTGTTGCTCGGCCTGAGCGTACAGCTCGGTGGCTTTGGCAACCAGCGCCAGGCTCACATCCGGCTCTAGCGAGGCGTCCGCGCTGGCCAACTGCTCACAATCCGCCTGAACCTGGGCCAGCGCCTGCACGCTCCCCTCCATCGCCTCCCTGCTAGACTGCATGGCCTCTTCGAGGGTGTCCATATCACTGAGCGAGCGCGCAAACTCGGCGTCAAACCCCTCCGCGCCAACGGCCATCTGGTGATAGGCGGCGGGCGTGCGCTGCTGCAAAAAGCCGGTCAGGCGCTCGCCCTCCTGCCGCAGCGCCGCGAGAGAGGCTTCTATCGCAGGCTCGCAAGCGCCACGCGATTGCAGGCTCGTCCAACGCTCAGAGGCCAGCCGGATACTGCTGGCAACCCGCTCGGCAATGCCCTGCGCCCTGCTCCGCTCTTCCGCCGTTCGCTTGAGCAGTTGGTCCACATCGCTCAACGTGGGCGTGATCTTGGCAATAATCTCGTCCACCTCGGCCACGGCGCGGGGCATGTCATCGCCCACGCTGCCAGAGAGCAAGTCCAGCGCGTACTCGATGCGGGTGATGACCCCATTCACCTGCTCTTGCATATCCTCCAGGTCTTGCGTGCCAGCCTCCTGCTCCACCTCCAACAAGGCGGTCAGCCGGTTGGCCTCGGCGCGCGCCTCTTTGAGCAGGGCGCGCACCTGATCGGGGATACTCTCCACTACCTGCTGTTGCTCTTGCAGCACAGCCAGCGATTGCTCGCCATCGTTCAGCAGACGGCGCAGCTTGTTCGTGTCACGCCAGGCCACCACCGCCTTGAGCATGGGGTCCAGGCAGCGCAGGGCCAGCACATCCACGAACTTGGGTTCAAATGGGGAATAGGCGGCCAGGCCAGGCCAAACCTGGTCCGTTTCTGCCAGCACACGATTCAGGTCACT
The DNA here is from genome assembly GCA_012515695.1 of Chloroflexota bacterium. Classification (GTDB taxonomy): domain Bacteria; phylum Chloroflexota; class Anaerolineae; order UBA1429; family UBA1429; genus JAAYXX01. The sequence goes on along the minus strand of JAAYXX010000258.1, from coordinate 587 downwards.
CAGGCTCGCCAAGGCCAGAGCATCCGGGTCGTAATAGCGACCCAAACGCGGGGCGCGGGGCCACCACGCCGTATGCGCCCCCCGCGCTTCAACCAGCGTACTCAGCCGCGCCCCCCCGTCGCTCACCGAGCGCCCGGGTTGGCCCATCACCCACTGGATGATCTGCAGGACGATCCAGGGGCCTACGCTGAGTAACAGGTAAACGTCCAGCAATATGACCGGGAGGTACCACCAGTTCATCTTGCATACCTCCTGCAACAGCAACGATTGACCAATGATCCAACGTCCCCCGCCACTACCAATTCGTAAAGCCGCCGTCCGCGCGATGCAAGAGGGGCAGGCCGGTCATGCGGAAGGGATGCTGCGCCGCCGCCTCGCGGTCAAACTCGACACCCAGGCCGGGGCCTGTCGGCGGCAAGATATAGCCATCCTCCCAGACCGGCTGATTCCGCACAACATCCGTCAAGCGCGTGCCGGGGAGGGCGGGCTGTTCTTGCACGCCAAAGTTCGAGACGGCCAGGTTGAAATGCACACATGCCGCCGTGGACACTGGCCCCAGCGGATTATGGACGGCCATATCGATATAG
>JAAYXX010000257.1 GCA_012515695.1 Chloroflexota bacterium | reverse complement strand
GTTCAGGTTGTCAATATAGGTCTTGGGTACGTTGATCGGGTCGCCTGTCAGACGTTGGATCAGCCGCTCCACCGACGCGGCGTGAAAGGTGGACATAACGCCGTGGCCGGTCTGCATCGCCTGGAAAGCAATAGCCCCCTCGACGCCACGAATCTCACCGATGATGAAGCGGTCGGGGCGCTGGCGCAGGGCAGCCTTGAGCAACTCGAACATGCCCACCTCTCCCCCCTTTTCCCCCTGGGCAGCCCCACGCGTCACCTCGCGCACCCAGTTCTTGTGCGGCACCTGCACTTCGGGCGTGTCCTCAATGGTCACAATCTTGGCGTCAGGCAGGATGAACGTGTTCAGCGCGTTCAACAGGGTAGTCTTGCCAGAGGCAGTAGCCCCGGCCACAAACACGTTCAACCCCTCTTCGAGCATAAAGGACAGGTACGCGGCCATCGTGTAGTCCAGCGTGCCAAACTCGATCAACTGTAGAATGCTCATCGGTTTGTCGCTGAACTTGCGGATGGTAAAGTTGCTGCCCCGCGTGGCAATCTCTCGTCCATAGACGATGTTGATACGAGAGCCATCGGGCAAAACCGCGTCTACAATGGGGTTACGCACGGTGACAGGCCGCTTGATCCACTCGCCCAGCCACACCACGAAATTGTCGAGTTCATCCAGCGTGTCGAATACAACGGAGGACTGGACGCTCTTGAATATCTTGTGTTCAATAAAGATCGGGCCTGTGCCGCTGCAACTGATATCTTCGATGTACGGGTCTTCCAGCAGCGGTTGCAGCACCCCCAGGCCAATCTTGTCCCGTAACAGGCGATACTTGAGTCCTTCCAGTTCGCGGGCTGACACCACCAGCTTGCCCGATAGCGTGACCGTGACCTGCCCGTCAGGCCCGCGAGCGGCCGCCCCGTCGTCACCCTCCGCGATACACAGGTCGTCAATCACGTCTAGCAGCGCCTGCCGCCGCTCCTCCTCCGTCTCGGCAGCGCCGATCCGGTCGGCGTAATCCAGCAGCTTGCTCTCTATCTGCTGCGTCAGATCGTCCAGGTCCAGCGTCAGGTCCGGCTCGATGGTGATATAGTAATCCCTGGCCCCTCTATCGGGGTAGATATGCACATACAGGCCGTTCTGAATGGGGTAGATAATGTTGGGCATTTCCAGGTTGCCCAAATCGCGCGAGAGCACAGGGTAGTAGGTGGGCATGCCAATCCGCTGGACGGGCAAGGTGTGCAAATAGTCGCTCAGGAAAGGGCTTTCCTCGCACGCATCCCGCAGTTCAGGAGAAAGGAGCGGCCGCAGGCTGCACCCTTTACCGTGGTTGCACCTGTTGCCCGCTTCGCCTATCTCAAAGGGCAGGCCTCGCTTGGTCATCGCCTAGCCCTTTACCTTGCTAATGGGGATCAGACGCATACCCCACCCCGGCTCCACCTCAAAACTGAGGATATTGCCGGTGTTCTTGTCCGCCCCCCGAATCTTGGTCACTTCCAGCGTCTTGACCAGCCGTTGCCGCACTTCTTCCGTACGCAACTGGAGATGCGCGTCACAGATAGAGCGAATACGCACCAGCAACTCTCTGCCGATACCGTGCGCGTGCAACACAATCACCACCGTCAGCCCGGCAGCGCACAGCCGCTTGCAGTCTTCGAAAAAGCCCAGCACGTCTTCATCCGCGCAACCGCTGATTGCCGCGGTCGCCGAATCAATAAAGATCATATCGCGATGCTTTTCCTTCCGCATCGCTTCCATGAGCACCCGGGGAGCCTTGCCCCCCAAACGCGCTACTTCCATCGGGTAGATGCGGAGTCTGCTCAACAGCAAAAAGTCCACCACTTCCAGGCTCAGGCTACGCATCTGCCGGATCAGGCTCTTGACCGTGTTCTCGCTGGTGAACAGGGCCAGGGTAAAGCCCTCTTGCAGAGACCCCCAAATCATCTGCTGCACCAACACCGATTTGCCCGCCCCCGAGCTGCCCTCGATCAAGGTGAGCGAGCCTACCGGAACCCCGCCACCCATTTTGCTGTCCAGCTCGCCATTGCCGGTGGAAACCACGGTGCGCTTGCGCTCATCTTCTGCCCCCAACAGCGGCAACACCTTGACCGCCAGATCGGAGGGACTGAAGGGCTTGACCAGCACATCATCGGCGTTCGAACCAGGGCCGATCACCAGTTCGTCTAGCCTGTCGGCATCAGCCAGAATGACGATGGGCAGATGCTCATTGGCCGGGTCAGTACGCAGGGTGCGCGCAATGTCGCTCCAACCCACATCGGCCACCATCATGTCGATCATCACCAAATCCGGCCTGCGTTCCTGAGCCTTGGACAGGCCCTC
>JAAYXX010000256.1 GCA_012515695.1 Chloroflexota bacterium | reverse complement strand
ATGCACTGGCCCGATAGCGTCGCTCAACTTTACCTGCACACGGTCCTTCAGCCAACTCAGGCTGCGCCCCAGAAGCGCCTGTCGGCTGGCAGAGCCATTCACGCCCTCCAGCCCGAACGAGTAGTAGAGTGTGCGATAGGGCAGGCTCGCCGTACCATCTTCCAGAGTTGGTTCATCGGCTTTGGCGACAGCGACATAGCCAGCTTCCTGCGGGTTGGCGTGGATAGCCACCAGCAGCGGCTGTACCAGATCGGCGTCCGACCCATCTGGCAGGCCGCCCGGCGCGATCTCGTCCACCGAGTTCTGGTTATCCGCCCCATCCCCGGTTCTGCCAATGTCGAACTGCATGTCTGCCAAAAAGGCCCCTGGCAGTCCCACAATCGCCGCTTCGCCAGAAGGCGGCCAGTTGTTGTTCGCCCCTCCCCGGAACACATTCCCTTGCAGCCAATGCGCCCCCAGGTAAGCATGGTAGAAATTGGCCCGCCCCCAGGTGGGGTCGTCGTTCTCGTTCACGTCGCTGGCTTCGGCGAGATTCTGCCCGATGGCGATCAAACGCCCGCCTCCATCCAGGTAGCTGCCTAGAATGCTCAGGTCAACGGGCGTGAGTGGAGTAGAGACGACAAAGTAGCCGTCCGGGTGGACATTGTCACCGGTGAGCCAGATGATAGCATCATACTGTTGCAGTTGCTCCACATTGGGGATGGTCTGAGGGTTCCCAAAGCGCTTATCTGCGTCCCATACCGCATAGGAATATCCCAGAGCATCCAGTGCCTTGGTCACGTAAGGCGCATAGTCTCGATAGCTCTCGAAATTGGAGAAATCATTGTCAATGAGCAGCACATCGGCGGAAGTGTTCAGAGGGTCTACATGCACCCAAAGGGGCAGATGTACGTCGGTGCTTCCTTGCAGCAGGTGTATGTCTGCTTGCAAGTCGCCCGCCTGGGCGCCCGCCGGAACTCGGATAGTCACCTGCATTGTAGATGTACCATTCGCCGCCACCTGGATACTGGAAGGCGCTTCGATAATTAGCCCTTGCCCCCCTTCTATCCATGTGGAGTAGGATCGTGCCGGGCCGGATGTGAACAGGCCGCGTATGGTCAGCGATAGGGTATAGCTGCGTCCCGGCATGGCCGAAGGCACGGACAGGCTGGCGGGCGACAGCAGCAGCGACGGTGAGTCTGCGCGCGACAGGTCGACCAGCCCCGCCCCACGCGCCAGCACGTCAGCGCGTGTCGTCTGCGTGTCGTTGGCATATACAGCCAGGTCGGCGGTATTCATGAGCGCCGCTTTGACCTGGTCGTGCGTCCATGTCGGATGAGATTGCAGCAACAAGGCCGCGGCTCCGGCCACGTGCGCGCAGGCCATGCTGGTGCCGCTTAACTGGGCATAGGCCGCGGCGCCTTGCGCCGGGTCGTGTGCCGCCGAAAGGATGTTCGCGCCAGGGGCGACGACATCCGGTTTCAGAGAGCGCATGTACGCTGGCCCGCGCCCCGAATAACTCTGGATGACCCGTTCCGGAACGTTCACTATGCGCGGGTTGGGATCTATCTTCAGGGTAGCGTTCGGGTATAGCTTGGCCCATGCCGATAGCCGCTCGCCCGCCGTCCGGGTGATGACGGCCACCGGGATAGTGATGTCGCCGGGGTCGCAATACTCGCCGCCGCAGGCGATTTCCACCAGCTCGTCTTCGGTGTTGTAGATCAGGGCCATCACCGCGCCAGCCTGTTGAGCGTGATAGACCTTGGCAGCGAAATCGCACTCCCCCCGGCCAATCAACGCGATTTTGCCCGCCAGGGAGCCAACTGGCAGCGGCTCACACGCCAGCGAGCTACGGTTGGTGGAGACGTCTCGCACATCCACATACGGGTACGGCCCGATTGCAGCATTGATGGCAGGCCCAAAAAGCGCGTGAGCAAAGGGCACACTCTGTAGATAGGCGGGCACTGGTTGCGGCCCGGTTACATCTAGCAGGTCCGAGGCGATCACCTGCTCTTTGCTGACAGCGCCCACCGTGATAACCCGCTCAATGCTCCCAGGTAACTGACTGGCGGAGCCAAACCCAGGCCCCTCGTTGCCAGCGCCCGCAACGACCACGCTTCCGGCGTTCATTGCGTTCTCCAATGCTTCAGCGATAGGAGAATCGAACACTGACCTGGTGGAAATGGCGCTCCAACCGTTGCAGATCACATCCGCGCCATCGCCGACGGCGTCCTCGATGGCCTGTAGGATTTCGGGCGAATACGCCACCTCGGCAGTACCGGCGGCTGTCGGGTAGAAAACGCGATAGTTCATCAACCAGGCGCGAGGAGCAACGCCGGAAATGGGCGCCGACACCTCACCATAGCGGGCGCTCACTGGTCTGCCAGCGGCGATCCCGGCGATGTGTGTGCCGTGGCTCCCCGCCTTTGGGCCGGGCAGAGGCGTGCTCTCACCGGGCGCCGGGGCATCGTTAGGGCGAAAATAGGCCCGCGAGACGATTACCTTGGGGGTGGTGTAGCGTCCGTCGCCTCTGGGATAGCCCGCCGGATAGGCAAAGGTAGAGCTATCGAACATGGGGTGATGGATGTCAATACCGCTGTCGATGATGGCAATCTTGACCCCACTGCCAGCCTGTCCCTGGCCGCCAACGCTTTGCCACAGCGTCTCGGCCTGGATGAGCGGCAGGCTCGAAAACAGCGTGGGCTGGTATGCCACTTCCGGGTAAACCCGCTCGACGCCGGGCAGGCTCTCAAGCTCCTGGAGGCTTGCCGGGTCCATGCTCTCGGGGGTAGACAAGGCAAAGCCGTTGAACACCAACTGATAGGTGCGCTCCACAACAACGCCGGGCAATGCCGCCTGTATCTGGCCCAGGATTGCGCGCTGCTCTTGCTCCAATTCAGCCTGATAGGCGCGGGCCTGCGGCTGCCCGAGTTGCAGCGTCCCATCCTTCGACTCGAGGACATGGGCCAGCGCGGGTTGTGCGAGTCGTACGATGACCCTTTGACCGGATTCTAACGCGGGGGGCAGATCGTTGGGGCTATCGGCGCCAACCGGGCCGGAAACAGAGGTGAACACAGAAAGGAATACCAGCATCAGCGCAAGCAGGAATCTGGTCACGTATCGGGCAGGCTTGTGCGCCGTGAAACGCAAGCAGGATAATCTTGTCATGATGCACCATCCTATCAGTTGAGCATGTTCAAGCCATCATCGCATATAGAACACGACACCGGCCCCCATCACCACAGCCGGTGTCGTGTTGGCGTTCAATCGCTAGAGTGACCGATTCCCTGGGCCATGCTGCTACCGCGATACGGCAGACAGGGCAGAGTACATCGCGCAATCAGAACCAATACTCTGCCACATCGCCCGAAGAGTCATAGTTATTCCAGTGTTCGATAAAGAATGGTCTGACACACTGAAAGGCACGCACTGTATCCTGGACGACTTCTTCCCGATCAAGGGCTGTCAGGTTCTGCGTGCTCTGTACGTAATGGGCGGCGCGTCCGTAGTACAATGGCAAGAGCGCTTCAGCCACCTTGTCGGGGTCTCCTTCGCCCTTGTTGTAGACAATGGCAAACTCGGACACGATCCGCGCCCATAATTCTGTCGGAAGGGAGAATCCGTCCCGTGGCTGATTGAGAATGTCCAGCACCGACTCGTACGTCT
>JAAYXX010000255.1 GCA_012515695.1 Chloroflexota bacterium | reverse complement strand
CTATCATCCCTCTTTCGTTGGCTGGTTCGTTCCCCGCCTTGCTCAGGTTAGGGGGCCATTGGGGAAGAAGACGACTTTGAGCGCCTGCTGAGACTTGATCAACTGTATGGCTTGGCCATACTCTGCCATCTCCAGAGTGTGAGAGACTGTCAGGCTCAGGTCGATGCTCCCGCTCTTGACCCTGCGCACTACATAGTCCCCGCAACCAGGGTGGCGGTCCGGCGTGCCAAACACTTTCAAGCCCTGGTGCTGGCCCACCCACCACCCTTCAAAAGAGTAAGCCTCTCGTTGCACCGCAAAGAACGAGACGATCTCGCGTGTGTGGTCCATGAGGTACTGGGCCGACGCCCGAGCGCCTGCACAATCGAGGCCCACATCTATAACCGCCGGGCTGCCCCCACGGCGAAGCGGCAGGGCTTTGCCGTCCTCGCTCAAGGGGTTTATGACGCGATCCACCACGCCAATCGAGAGGGCATATTCTCGGCGTTTGGCGTTCGGCTCGATGCCGATTACTTCTGCTGCCCCCTCGGCTCGCAGCATTTGCGCCCCGATCAACCCCGCTGGCCCCAGGCCACTGACGGCAACCCGCTTGCCTTCAATAGCGTTCATGGCTTTGAGTTCGAGCATATTGGCAGCCAGACAGGCCCCCATCTCAACCGGGGCTAGTTTGAGCGGTTCCATGCCTGCTGGCACACGCACGGCGGTGCTTTCGTGTAGCACCTTGTACTGGGCATAGGCGCCAGGATAGCTGCGGCCTCGGCCTTTGCCGCCGGGCATGCAGACCCAATCACCCAGATGAAGCTCGGTGACACCAGGGCCGACCTGGACTACCTCTCCCACCCATTCATGACCGGGAAAGCCAGGAGGCTGCGGAAAATCGACAGGCTGGTTCGGGTCTAGCATGGGGCGCCCCTCATAGATGTGCAGGTCATACTGGTTGCAGGTCACAACAGCCAGAATTTTGACCAACACCTCCCCCTGTTCTGGCTCCGGCACGGGCAACTCGATGACTCGGGCGTGTTCCAAGGCCATGATCTGTAGGACTGACATTGACTTGCTCATCTTTTCTTCCCCCATGAAATTGAGAAGCGCCCGTCAATAAATCCCACTGAATAACGTTTCTAGAACGATCATAGCAGATTATGGGCGGTGGGACTGCCAAGGCACTGCCTTTACTGCAAGCCTGTTCGCGGCTATAGGTCTGGCACCCACGAAAAAACAGGACCGCCCTTGTGGCACGGTCCTGTTCTTGTAGGGGTTGGCGCGTTAGTTGGCAGCTCTAGCCGCCCGGCTGTGCTGGCGTGGCGGGCGAAAAAGCAGTTCGCGCGCCTAGATCTTGATGGCGCCGGAAGTCAGGCCGCGAATAAAGGCGCGGCTGCTGAAGGCAAACAGCAAGAGCAACGGCAGCCCGGCGATGACATACCCGGCATACTCGGCTCCAGGGTCGCGCACCCCCAACATGAGTTCACGCAATCGCAAAATGCCCAGGATGGCCGGGTATCGTTTGGGGTCGCGCAGAACCATGATCGGCCAGATGAACTCGTTCCAGACGCTATTGCACTGCAACACGATGAGCGTAGTCAGAATCGGTTTTGCCAGGGGGATGGCAATCGTGCCCAGCATGTGGAATTCACTGGCGCCGTCGAGACGCCCCGCCTCGAACAACTCCTCTGGCAGCGAGGCGAAAAACGTTCTCAAGACAATGATCTGAAAAGCCTGTGATCCAGCCGCCATTGGCAACCAGATGCCCCAATTGCTGTTGTTCAGGCCCATCTTGACGACTATTACAAAGCGCGTGATCAGCGTCAAGATGCCAGGAATCATCATCAGCCCCAGGATAGCCATATACAGGAACTCTTTGCCGGGGAAGCTGTAGCGCCCCAATGCGTAGGCCGAAAGGACGCTGAAAAAGATGCTGACGGTGGTTGTCCCAATGACGAACGTAAAGCTATTGATCATGTAGGGCAGCATAATGCGCGCTGCCCGATCATAGTTTTGAAAACGCATCGGCCACGTCGGCAGCCACATGGAGTCTGCCATCTGCTGCTCACTTTTGACCGACAATTGTAACAACATGATCAGGGGCACAAATGTCAGAAACCCTAGAATGGTTAGAGTGATGGGGGGCAACAACTCACCCAGGGTGTATCGGTGGCGCCTTGCCCGTATGCGAGTGCTTGTAGATGCCATAGAGCCATCCTTTCCAAGCGACTATTGGGCCTGATACTCGACATTGGAGCGAATCGAGGCGTTGTTAATCAACGTCATGGCAAAGATCAGGACGAACAGCATCGTCCCGATGGCGCTCGCCACGCCATAGCGCCCCGAGTTGATAGCCTGGTGGTACATCTCCCAGGCGGGTACTGTTGTCGCTCCCATTGGCCCCCCTCGTGTCACCAACAACTGCCATCCAAAGTTCTGGAACGCGCCGATGACATTCAGAATCACGATCAGGCGAATCTGGGGGATGATCAAGGGTAATTCCATCGCGAAGAAGCGTTTCCAACTGCTGGCGCCATCGACGATGGCCGCTTCGATTACCTCAATGGGGATAGCCAGAAATCCGGCCAGATAAATTAGCAGGCCCACTCCATCTATCCAGGGGAAGCCCATGAACATCAGCGAGGCCAGCGCGGTCTTGGGGTCATTCAACCAGCCGAGCGGCCTGGCGCCAAACAGCTTGAGTGTCTCGTTAAAGAGGCCGATGTTCGGCTCAAAAAGCTGGCGCCAGACCTGGATGCCCACCACGCCCGGCACGACGATTGGCAGCACGAACAGCAGTCGGAAAAAATAGGCCCATCGCTCGCTGCGGATGCGGTAGAGCAGCGCCGCGCCTATCAGTGGAAATAGCCCGGCACGGATCACCTGCCAGGTACTGAGCAGGAACATGTTCACAAACGCCTGCCGGAAGATGGTCTTGGCAAAAATCTCGCGATAGTTCTGCAATCCCACCCATGTGGCAGGACGGAATCCATCCCATAATGTAAAACTGTGATACACAGCGGAGAATGCGGGATAATACGCAAAGCTTATCAGCAAGGCAAACGTGCCAGAGAGCATTACGTAGCAATACCAGCGCCTCTTCATCTGATGCAATGTTTCCGCGAGAGCGGAACGGGATCGGGTAAAAGTTGTGCGCGTATTAACCTTGACTGTGGATTCGGTCACGGGCATCTCCTTTAGAGCCGCAGACAGCGGCCCAGCAATAGCCGCCGGGCCGCTGCTTGCCTATAGATCAGTCCGACTAGATCTTCCAGTCGGGGTTGCTCTCCAGAAGCTTGCGAACCTCCTCTTCCCAAATCTCCTTGCCCTTGGCTACCAGTGCGTCGTTAGTCATCGCGCCGCCGACATATTCGGCTAGCAATGCCCGTTCCTGCTCGAACGCTGAGGCGCTGAGCGAATTCCAGCTTTGATAGGGGACGGCACGATCATAGGGGGCGCGGAACAACGCTATTTCAGGGATCGCCTCCGCCCCTTCGACCATAGGGACGTTGCCACGTTCGGCGCAGAAGGCTTCGACGTACTTGGGCTGGGTGATGAACATGAGAAAATCCATAATCACCGGGATGCGCTCGGGGTCTGTCTTGGTCAGGTAGCCCGGCACATGGAATTGCAGTCCGCCCCAGGGACCCTGCAGGCGGACCGTCTTGTTATCGGGCGCCTTGGGCCAGATATCCTTGGTGATTTTGGGGTAGAACATCCAGTCATACTCGAAAGGTGGCGGGTCCTCGATGAAGGACATGACCATCCAGTTGCCTTCCATGTAGGTGCCAATCTTGCCCTGACGGAACATCAGCCGATAGTCCACGTTCCCTTGATAGCCAAGGGGCAGGTAAGGCTCTTGCATCTTGAAAATCTCGGCCAGCTTGGTGAACTCTTCCCACAGGGGGGAAATCTCCCTTTTGATAGTGCTGCACCATTTCCTTGGCGGTCACATAATAGTCTTTGTTGTCGTCAAAGTCGTAAATGTTATCCCAGGCCAGCCAGCCAAAGACATGACCGTGCGTCCAGTGCACATAGCAGCACTGCTCGGAAAAGTCCCCGCCGATGGGGATGTAATCTTGAGCCTTGAGCTTGTCGCAAGCGGACAGGAAATCCATCATGGTGGTGGGAATCTCGGTGATACCCGCATTGGCAAAGGCTTCCTTGTTATAGACCCAAAGCACGCCAGCGCCGTCCAGGTTTATGCCATAGACCTTGCCGTCTGGCCCGATCTGCGATAGACGCCCCACCTCGTCGATATAGGAGGCCCATTCCCGCTTGCCTTCCATGTAGGGGTTGGGCGAGTTCACATACTCGGTCATATCCAAAGCCCAGCCTTTGTTTACATGCGGCCATAGGTCATCAGCGTTCATCCAGAAGGTATCGGGGCAGTCCTGGGCCGTCATGCGCGCGTTCAGCCATTCCAGGCGGTTGCTTCCGGGGGGAAAGTAGTACCACTCGATCTTGACGTTGGGCTTGAGCGCCATATAGTCGTCGGCAGCGGGCTGCAAACCCACTACACGCCGTTCGCCCTCTTGCAGTTCGATGCTGGGGTCTGTAGGTGCGCCGCCATCAATCAGGAGGGTCCATTCTTTTTGGGTGGGGGCGGCGGTGGCCTGTTCTTTGGCCGGGGCCACTGTGGGTTGGGTTTCCACGGCTGGCTCGGGTGTTGGCTTGGTGCAGGCTGCGATGACTGTGCCGAACGCTGCCAATCCGATCAATCTCAAGACATCGCGACGTCCCATTCGCTTGTTGAGCATGCTATCCTCCCCTTGTTGCAGAGAACTCGCGACTCACACAATGTCAGGAATTGATTGATCTGGTTCTTGGGCAGACAGAGCCGAGCTATACAGCT
>JAAYXX010000254.1 GCA_012515695.1 Chloroflexota bacterium | reverse complement strand
CCTGACGGACGAACCAATCCATCGTGGGCGTCAGAATATCCGGGTTGCCCAGAATACGGATCGTGTCAAAACGCTGATCGTCGGTAAAGAAAAAGACAATGTTGGGTTTGCGTCCGGTCTCGGTCATATATCCTCCTCCATTTGTGCAGGCGCGGTTCACATGTGCAACTCGACAATGTCGCCGTCGTGCAACACATGATCGCGCCCCACCATCTGCCCATCAAAGACGCCCGTGCCCCACACGCGGGCCGCCGTCAGGTTCTCGTAAAAGTCGCGGTGCACCTTGGCCGCCAACTCTTCGACAGTGCTCCCCTCCGGCAGCACATAGGGCCGCTCCATATCGGGCGGCTTGCCAGGGGGCTTGGCATAGATACGCACAATCTCCAGCCGCCGAAACACCTCCTGCTTTAGGCGTTCCAGGTTGCGGCCCGTCTCGGCGGAAACCGGCACGATCGGCCAATCGTCGTCGAGCAGCGCGCAAAAGATCTCCCATTCGTCGTCTGCGCTCTCGTCATCGTATTTATTTGCCACGACCACAACCGGGCGATAGACTACCCTCCGTCCCCCGGCAGGCGCTTCGGCGTCGTCCTCCTCGTCGGCGTCCTCCGCCGCAGGTCGGCGCATCACAATACCTCGCTCTTGCAGCAAGGCGTCGCTTGCCTCAAGCTGCCCCAGGGGATCAGTACGCACGTCCACCACCAACAAGATCAGATCGGCCCGCCGGATGAGTTCGATCAACTCTGGCTCTATATAGTCGCTGTGCAGGGGCGGGGTATCAATCAACTGCACCTGGATATCTTCAATGGGCATCATGCCAGGGGTTGGCTCCCACGTGGTAAACGGGGCGGGGGATACTTCGGGGGTAGCCTTGGTCAGCCGGGCCACCAGCGCCGACTTGCCAACATTCGGCGCGCCAACCACGGCCACCTGTCCGGCGCCTTCCCTGTCAATGCGAAAGGAGGATTCGTGCTTGCTCAGGGTTTTCGGCCCCTTGGCTGCGCCTTGCAGCTTGGAGAGCCTTTGCCGGAGGTCGGCCCGCAGCTTGTCTGTGCCCTTGTGCTTGGGTATATAGCGAAGCCATTCCTCCAGCGCCTGGATTCTCTCTTCCACAGATTGCGCGGCCCGATAGCGCCTTTCTGCTTCCTGGGCTTCCGGGGGAAGATTCGTCGGCATGGCTAACCCACCCTCTGTAGTCGCCTAGACAACACCTCACCCGAAATGTACCATAAAGCGCAATAGCCGGTCAAGGTGACTGGCCGCCCCGTAATTGGCCGTTGCGCTTGACCTGCCCCTCAGCTATATCGGTACGCGTTGGCGGTCTGGTACAAGGCGAGGACGTTCTCGATGGGCACCTCGGGCAAGATATTGTGAATGGGGTTCACCACATAGCCGCCGCCGGGGCACATAATATCCAGTACCTCGCGCACCTCTTGCGCCACCTGGTCGGGCGTCCCAAACGGCAGCGTCTGCTGGGTATTCACCGCCCCGCCCCAAAACACCACGTCCTTGCCATAGCGCGCCTTGAGTTCGCGCAGATCCATGTTCCTGGCACTCCACTGGACGGGGTTGAGGCAGTCAATGCCCGCCTCGATGAGGTAGGGGACGAGGCGCGGGATCGAGCCGCAACAATGATCAAACGTCTTGACATGGGGGAAGCGATGCACCACATCAGTACACAGCCGCCACGCCGGGACAAAGAACTCGCGGAACAGCTCCGGGTCGAACCATTCCCGCTCCTGCATGCCATAGTCCGCCAGATTCACGATCACCACGTCAATATACTGCCCCACTGCCTGCAAGTATTGCTCAAAGCAGCGCGCTGCGGCCTCGGCGGCGCACATTAGGTAATCCCGACACCACTCTGGGTCGCGCCGCATCTGCACGGCGAACCAGATGAACCCGCCATACCCATCGGGCGTATACACCTGCGGCATAGCGACAATGGCCCGCTCGCAGCTCTCGTACAGTGCGCGGGCCATCTCTTGCTGTGCGCGCAGCGTCTCGTCGGAGATAGCGTCCGCGAACCGCCAGTCTGCGCGAGGCGGCGGCTCGACATCCAGAGGGTCCCAGTGCGCGGAAGGTATCCGATCAAAGAACCGCCCGCCCCTGGGCATACACCAATCCGGCAGCCCGCCAGGAGTCCAGGGGGTCAACAGAGCGCCATCCTCTCGCGCAACCGGACAGAAACCCCGTGGCACATCAAACGTCTGCCCGTCCCAGGACGTGAACGGCTTCCACTCCCCATAGTCTAGCCCAAAGCGCAGCGGCGTCGGGGGCAACATGACGAAATCTACCCCCAGCGCGTCCAACACCGGGGCCTCCACTTCGGCCAGCATCTCGATCAGGTTGTACACGCGCACCCGGCCCGGCGGCAACCCTAGCGCCTGCTTGAGTGCGCGATACGTCCAGGCCGAAGTCCCCGTCACTTCGGTGGACCCCAGGTCAATGGCGGGCCGGTCAGCCTCCTGGTGATTCAAGATCAAGCGCACGCGTTCTCTTGAGGTTAACATGGAATTGGCTCCAGTGTCAGTGTAGCGCGAGAGGCCAGACGCGGGCCACACAGCGCGGCGGGGCATTAACCGACAACGATCTTAACACACAGCAGCCGGGGATGGCAAGCGCCAGGTGATTGTTCGTAGCGCCAATAGACCAGCGAGAGGAATATGGGAGGAGGACAAACGCTCAGGGATAGGCAAACCTTCCATCTAGAAAGCCGGTCTGCCTATCCCTCTACGCTCAACCAATGCGAGCCTTCTTCCAGAAGGCGCATCGCCATCTGCCGCACAGGCTACGCCTTGATGCCGGTGAGGATGACGCCACGAATCATCAAACGCTGCGCAAAGAAGAACAGCAGCAGCGTGGGAATGACCATCAACCACGACATGGCCATCATCAGCGGGATTTCCGTCGCGTACATCCCCTTGAACATGTTGATCCCCAGAGCCAGCGTATAATTCTCCTGGCTCGTCAAAAAGATCAGCGGCCCGTAAAAGTCGTTCCACACCCCTTGGAAGACAAACACCGCAATCGTCGCTATCGCGGGCAGCGACAGCGGCACGAAAATCTGCCACAGGATGCGGAACCGGCTAGAGCCATCCATGATGGCCGCTTCCTCCAGTTCGATGGGGATACCCTTGAAAAATTGCCTCATCAAAAAGATGTTAAAGGCCCCCCCGCCGAAAAAGGCTGGAACCGTCAGCGGCTTGAACGTATCCAGCCACCCGATCCGGTGATACCCCACATACAGCGGGATCAGAGTCACCGTCCCCGGCAGCATGACAGAGGCCAACACCAACATGAACCAGAGGTCCCGTCCTGGAAAGCTCAGACGCGCAAACCCATACCCGCACAGAATCGAGCTTCCCAGCGTCCCGATCAACACCATCAGGGTGATGAACAACGAGTTCAGCAGCCATCGGCTGAACTGCATCCCCGAATAGTTCCACGCATTAGGAAAGTTCTCCCAGTGGAACGACCTGGGGAAGAAAATGGGTGGAAACACATAAACTTCCGACTGCTCCTTCAACGAGGTGGTGATCAGCCAGAAGAAGGGCAACAAAAAGATCGCCGCGCCAATGACCAGCACGACATAGCTACCCAGAATGCGAATGGCATGCCATGGCCTGCGCCAGTTGATGTCCCCCAGCCCATAGTGGATTTCCTTCTCACGGATCATCTTACCTGACCTCCGTCTCATAGTAGACCCACAGGCTGGAACTGCGGAATACCAACAGCGTCAGAATCAAGATCACCACCAGCAGGAACCACGCCATCGCTGAGGCCATCCCCATCTGCAACCAGCGAAAAGCTCGTTCGTACAACATCAAGTTGTAAAAGTAGGTGGCGAACAGCGGACCCCCTGCCGTCATCACAAAGGCAGTGGTGAACGTCTGGAAAGCGCCGATCAACCCCATCACCAGGTTGAAAAAGATGGTAGGGGTCATCATCGGCACGGTGATATGCCAGAACAGCCGCAGTTCGTTGGCCCCGTCAATCTTGGCCGCCTCGTACAGCGATTCGGGGATGTTCTGCAAGCCCGCCAGATAGATCACCATGCCCCCGCCTACGCCCCACAGGCTCATCAGAACCATCGAGGGCAAAGCCGTCCGCGGCTCCGCCAGGAACCGCGAAGTAGGCAGCCCCAGCTTCATCAAGATGGCGTTCACCAGCCCATAGTCGGGGTTTAGCAGCCAGCCCCACAACACGGCGCTGGCCACCGCTGGCACTACCGTCGGCACATAGAAGCAGGTGCGGAAGAACGAAATCCCCTTTACGCGCTGGTTCAGCAGCAGGGCCAGCATAAAGCTACCAATCAGCCCCAGGGGGACCGCCGTTATGGCATAGGTCACTGTGACCTTGCACGATTGCCAGAAATGCTCCTCCTGGGTAAACATGTTCACATAGTTGCGCAACCCAATCCATTCGGGCGCTCGTAGCAGGGGGAACTTGGTAAAGCTAAAGTAGAACGAGGCGATCACAGGCCCGATGGTGAATATCAGCAGGCCCAGCACCACAGGCGAGATAAACAGGTAGCCCTGGACAATCCTGCCGAGTCTTCTGGCCTTGGCCCGCCTGGTTGGTTCAGCAATCGCCGATGCGCTTGTTGTTGCTGTCACGTGCCTACCTCCTCCAGACAATGGCTCTAGAGAGTGGTCTCTCTAATGTCCGCCCACGGCCCGTGAGCGGACATGCCAAACGCTACGCTGCCATTTGTGGAATCAGAGACGGTACAGGGCGAGCCACCCTGTACCGTCTGCAAAGAACGGAACTACAGGTTCTCATCCAGGCAGCGCTGGATGGTGGCATCGCACTCGGCAAACGCTTCCTCGATGCCCAACTCGCCGCGAATGACCGACTCCAGCGCAGTGGCGTAGGACTGGTTCGCGGCACCAGTGTAGAAACTGCCACAGTCCGGGGGATAGTCCACGATGGGCAACACCGCGTCGTCCGCGCCCTTGACGTAGGCCATCAGGTTGTTAGGCGGCGGGGCAACCAGTTCGGTCCAGGAAGGATCTTCGGCCACCGAGCGCAACAGAGGCACCGACATGCCCTTCTGGGCCAGCAGCTTCTGGCAAGCGGGCGTAATGATATACTTGACGTACTCGTACGCCGCTTCCTTCATCTTGCTGCCGGAGAATACCGAGATACCCCAGGTGCCCATGCCGGTCCGGTGCTTGCCGTCGGGCATGATAGGCATCAACTGGATATCCCACTCGAATTTGTCTGCGACGTTTTCCTTGAGCGTGGGACGCACGCCCTGGATATGGCACCAAACTGCCGCGCGGCCCAATTGGAACGCATCGCCGCCCACATCTACGCCCAACGGTTGAGCAATCTGATACTCGGTCCACAGCGCAGTATAGGCTTTCATGGCATCCAGGGTCTTGGGGTCCGACCAGGTCGACTGGGTGCCATCGTCGCTCTTGATCTTGCCGCCATAGCCCACTACCCAAGGATAAACCGTCGCCCACCAGTTCCATGTCCCGTTGGAAAGGATCCAGTACATGGGATTGCCCTGGGGGTCCTTCTCCAGGTCCTTGAACTTGAGGCCCTCGGTGATAAAGTCATCCCACGTCCAGTCATCCTGGGGCAGTTCCGCGCCGGCCTCCTCAAAGAGGGTCTTGTTGTAATACATCGTCACTACGTCCAGGGCGGAGGGGAGCATATGTAGCTCGCCATCGAACGTGCCCAGGCCCAACATACTGGGGAACACATCGTCCAGATCAACCTCAGGGTCGGCTTCCGCCATGGGCTTTAGGTCCAGCGTAACCCCGTTGTTGGCAAAGGG
>JAAYXX010000253.1 GCA_012515695.1 Chloroflexota bacterium | reverse complement strand
CGGTGATCCCCTGGGGCACACCCAGCCGCTTGCGTTGCCACGGGCCATACTTTTCCACCAGCCCCGGCAATTCCGGGCGCGGCCCCACCAGGCTCATCTCGCCGACCAGCACGTTGAACAACTGCGGAAGCTCGTCCAGGCTATACCGCCGCAAAAAGCGCCCCACCGGCGTAACGCGGGGGTCGTCTTGCCGCTTGTCGAACAGCAGCCTGCCGTCGGGCGTAACCGTGATCAGGCTTTCTTCCTGTTGGTCGGCGTTCTGGTACATGGTGCGAAACTTGAGCATGGCAAACAGGCGGCCCGCCTCGCCCACCCGCCGACTGTGGTAAAAGACCGGCCCCGGCGAACTGAGGGCCACCAGCAGCGCGATGATGGCGAACAGCGGGGCCAACAACACCAGCCCCAACGCGGCCACCGTGATGTCAAACACCCGCTTGACCATCCGGTCAATAGGGCCAATGACCGGCTCTTTCAGGCCGATGAGCAGCACATCCCCCACCTGCTCCAGCGTCGCCCGAAAAAAGACCATCTCGGAATAATCGGGCACCACCTTGATGTTCACGGGCGATTCCTGCAACCGCCCGACCAGATCGGGCAGCTCGTGCTGATATTCCACGGGCAGCGCGATGATGACCTCGTGGATCTGCTCGCGGCGAATCACCTCGGTGGCCTGTTCCACCGTGCCCAGCACGCAGGCCCCCTCAAACGTCTGGCCCACCTGCCCGGCGTCTTGCGACAAATAGCCCGCCACCTCGATGCCCAGCCATGCGCAAGGGTGCAGCGAGCGAGCGATGCCTTGCCCCAGGCTCCCCGCGCCGATGATCAGCACGCGGCGATGTTGGGCGGCCAGCCAGGAGCCAGCCACGCGTCGCAGCACCAGCCGGGCCACCACGCAAAAGGCGATGTCGAGGCCCAAGAAATAGACATACAGCAGCCGCGACAGGCCGCGATAGCTGAAATAGAGCGCCCCGGCGAACACCAGCGTGGCGACAGCGATGGCAGTAACGACTGTTTGTAGCTCGTCCTGCAAGTGGGTGAGATGTTGGGGGTCATAGACCTTGAAGGAGGCGAGCGTAAAAGACCAGATCACCAGCACCAGCACAAACACCGGCCAGGGCATTTCCACGCCGCCGGGGTTCAGCGCCTTACCGTATGGCAAGGCCAGGCGCAGCCCCCGCGCAAGCAGCAACGCGCTGGTGGTCAGGATCATATCGAGCATATATAAGAGCAGGACGTATCTGGCGCTTGATCTTTTTAGCATGGGCTACAGTTGGAAGCTCCGTCTCGCGTTTGCTGGATGAGCGACCCCCGCGACCGGGGCAACTCGCCTCAAGCAGTGGCGCTTTTGGCTGACGGGGCGACCTGGGGCGGCTGGGCGGGCGCAATCGCCTCCACCTTGACCAGCGCGGGCCGTGGTAGTGCCTGACCGGGTTGGCTATAGGTGGGCAGCACGGCTTGCAGCGCCTCGCTCAACGCGGCGGGGTCTTCCTGGCGCGCCGCTGCCAGAATAGCGTCAATGCCTTGGGCCAGCTTTTCCTCCGTGATGATCTGGTGGCTGCGGGCGCGCAGGATTTTGCCGTGGCTGGTACGCATCGGCTTTTCCCCTTCGGCGAACAGCTCTTCGTATAGCTTTTCCCCTGGCCGGATGCCCACAAACTTGATCTCGATATCTTCGTCGGGTTTCAGTCCCGAAAGCGAGATCAGGTCTCGCGCCAGGTCCAGAATGCGAATCTGCTCGCCCATATCCAGCACGAACACTTCCCCGCCCTCGCCCAGAGCGGCGGCCTGCATCACCAACTGCACGGCCTCGGGGATGGTCATAAAGTAGCGGATCATATCAGGATGGGTAACGGTGACCGGCCCGCCCGTGGCTATCTGGCGTTCGAACAAGGGCACAACGCTGCCGCGGCTGCCCAGCACGTTGCCAAAGCGCACCACGACGAACGAGCGCCCGGTGCGGCGAGCGGTTTGCTGCACCAACAGCTCGGCCAGATATTTGCTGGCCCCCATAATATTCACCGGGTTGACCGCCTTGTCGCTAGAGATGAGCACAAAGCGGCTGGTTCCTGCCTTTTCCGCAGCCCTGAGCACGTTGCGCGTACCCAGCACGTTGGTGGTGAACGCCTCTTCAGGGTTCGATTCCATCAAGGGCACATGCTTATGGGCGGCGGCATGGAATACCACGTCTGGCCGGTGCTTGAGGAATAGCCGCTCGATACGCCCCGCGTCGCGAACGTCGGCGATCAGGGGGGCGTAGGACAACTGGGGAAAGCTGCGCTGCAACTCGATCACGATGTTATAGATGCTGCCTTCCCCGTGGCCCAGCAAGAGCAGTTGCCGGGGCTTGCGCGCCGCAATCTGGCGGCACAGTTCCGAGCCGATAGAGCCGCCCGCGCCCGTTACCAGCACGACGGCGTTATGAATATAGCCCTCCACCGCGGCCAGGTTGGTGCGAATTGGCTCGCGCCGCAGCAGGTCCTCAATCTTGACTTCGCGAATCTGGCTGACGCTGACGGACCCGTTGAGCAGTTCGTACAGGCCCGGAATCGTCCTGGTCTTGACGTTGGCCTTGGCGCAGATAGCCCGCACATCGCGGATGGCCGAGCCGGGGGCGGTGGGCATGGCGATGACCACCTCGTCAATCCCCTCTTCGCGGGCCAGGCGGGGGATGTCCTGGCGTGTGCCCAATACAGAGATGCCATAGATTTGAGCGCCCTGCTTGACCGGGTCGTCGTCCAAAAAGCCAATCGGGAGCAAGCCCAGGGCGGCATTATTCTGCATTTCGCGCGCGATGAGCGCCCCGGCGTCCCCAGCCCCCATAATCAACACCTTGTGCTGGGGCGTCTTGAGGTGGTTACTCTTCTCGTAGGTGCTGGCCTTGCTTTGCAGCATACGCAAGAGGATGCGCGTCGCGCCGATGGCAAACATATTCAGCAGCCAGTCCAGCAGCAGCACAGACCGGGAAAAGTCGCGCACTCCGTTCGTCTCATGCCCGAAAAAGCCAAAGATCAGCGCGGCGGTGATGATGGAACCCACTGTCACCGCGTGCGAGATGGCGATCAACTCGGCGATGCTGGCATAGCGCCACCAACTGCGATACAGGCCAAAGATATAGTAGACGGTGGGGCGGACCAGCAGAACGATGAGGAAAAAGAAGGAATTATAGCGAATGTAGGGGCCAATTCGAACCAGGGCCTCATATCGCACGACGAACGCCGCGATAGCTGCAAAGGTGACGGCGAGCAGGTCTATCAGGAGCAAGTATCGGCTGCGAAGACGCATCTGTTGGCTACCATCCTGAGCAAGATAGGCAGAGACTTTCGGCTTGCAGGTGTTCAGCCTCCACCGAACCCGCAACTAGGCAGATTCTCTATAGGACTGTCATGAGGGACATAGGCGCTTTCAGACCCCTATACACTGAGACGAATATCTGCCAGTATAGTTACGCCAGCGGGGAGTGTCAAGCCCGACTCAACGCCATCCACATGCGGCTCGGCTAGAGATTGCGGTTGCTGCTGCGGCTGTTGCCGCGGCAACAGCCGGGGAAAAAAACAGGCCAGAGACGGGCAAACGTCTCTGGCCTGCGATTGGCGGGTTGAAATGTCAGCCCGAAATAGCTGCACCGGCAAAGGCAGCAACGCCGACAAGGGATAGGAGAACGAGTTGAAGCACAAAGACAATCACCCAACCGATGATGACGGTGAGGAGGGCTTTGTCTGTCGGCAGGTCCAGTGCCTCTCGGATAGCGAGGAACCCGAGCACCAGGCTGAGCAGCGAGCCAATCAGCCCAATAACGCTACCGAGGCAGGGGATAAAGCGCAGGAAACCGAGGGCGAGGGGGATCATCGCATAACTGAGCGCCCGCGCCACTTCCCAGAAATCCGCCTCGCCCGCGAACAGGCGAGTGCCTACGAACATGGTCACGAAGCTCCACAGCAGCCAACTGATCGCAAAGATGGTGATGAGCTGTACCAAAAAGCCAAGGAAGCCGCCCCCGGACAAAAGTGTGCCTATAGCAGACAACAAAGCGGCGATGCCCACAACGACCATAGCTTCCTGGTTGGCGTTCTGGTCATGCTCCAAATCAGAGAACACGGTAAAATCCATCTTGACGAGGCGGGTGATGCGCTGAATGATCTGCTCGAACATGCGAACCTCCTTTGGTTGGACGAGGATGGCCGCTCTGGCCTGATAGTTGGATATATTATATACGATGTCAAACGCAAAAGGTAGTCCCATTTCGAGAATCACGTAAAAATTGCGTCGCGCTACCCGCTAGTCGGGTTGCGTCACGCTACCTGCTCGGCAGGTTGCGTCACGCTACCCGCCGGGCAGGGTCGGAGCCGGTCCTGCTAATATGGCTTGACCAGCCCCTTCTCGCGGGCCTCGCTGTAGAGCATGCGCTGGGTCGCCATATACCAGGAGGAAACGGTATAGAACCGGTCCCCCGGATTGATCAGGGGGCAAATCTGGACGTTGCTCACCCCCGCGTCAACGGCATAGTTGTAGATGGGCTGATACAGGAGCAGCGAGGGCACGTCGCGGGCAAATAGCTCCTGGAAGCGACGATACAGCTCGGCGCGCTGTTCCTTGTAGTTGATCAGGCGAGCTTCCTGCAAAAGCAGGTCCGCCTCCTCGCTGATATAGTTGGCATAGTTGGGGCCAGCTTCATTAGCCTGGCTGGAATGCCAATAGGCGTATGGATCG
>JAAYXX010000252.1 GCA_012515695.1 Chloroflexota bacterium | reverse complement strand
GTCCTTGACTTTTTTGGGATCGAGTGGCGCTACGAGCCGGTCACCTTTCCGCTACAATGGGATGAGCGGGGGAATATTCTGGAAGCGTTTTCCCCCGATTTTTATCTGGTACAACAGGACTTGTATGTGGAGTTGACTACCCTGCGGCAGAAATTGATGCGGTTCAAGCACCGCAAAATCCGGCGCATGAAGGAACTATATCCCAACGTCAATATCCGGTTGTGGAACCGCAAGGATTTCGAGCGATTTTTGGAGCGTTTTGGCCTTGAAAAACGCAGTTCCCTGCTGATTGGCAAGGACGCGATGGGGAACCAGAATGCTCAATGCTGATGGCTCGATAGCGGACGACATTGAGCAGGTCATCATCTCCGCGGACAAGATTCAGGCGCGAGTGGCCGAATTGGGCGCGGCCATCTCACGCGATTACGCCGACAAAGACCCGCTGCTGGTGGGGGTGTTGAGCGGCGTGGTGGTCTTTATGGCGGATCTGCTGCGACAAATTACCATTCCGATGGCCGTGGATTTCATGGCGATCTCCCAATACGCGGGCAGCCCGAGTTCCGGGACGGTACGTATTACCAAAGACCTGGACCACAGCATTACCGGGCGGCATGTGCTATTTATAGAGGATATTATTGACACCGGCCTCACGTTGAGCTATTTGCTGCGTAACCTGCGGACCCGTCAGCCTGCCAGCCTCAACGTGTGTGTGCTGTTGGATCGCCCCTATCGGCGGCTGATTGACATCCCCCTGGCCTACAAAGGTTTCGAGTTGCCCGATACTTTTGTGGTGGGCTATGGCCTGGATGCTGGCGGCCATTACCGCAACCTGCCCTTTATCGGCCTGCTAAAAGACCAGGCGCGCGGGCGCTGAACAGCCCGCAGGAACAGGATAGGCAACGGCCCGAACGATCCATGTCGTTCGGGCCGTTTTGATTGCTGTAACTGGGTTTGCACACGCCCGTAACGCATAGTGGGGCGCGCTTGCCGCCTTCTCCTCTTGGAAAGGAATTGGACCGCCGCCATCCTTGGCGGCTTTATGCCGGCTGGAAGCCGGCGGTCCAATTAGCGCGGCTATTCCCGCGCTTCCACCAGCACTACCACCGACCTCGGCCCCGCTTGGTAGACGGGCTGCTCCCAGAGCGGGGCGTGCTCCTCGTCCACCAGGTCATCGGGTGCGTCGAGGAACGTGTCTACCACGCGCTTCCAGCGCCTGTTCGGCAGCTCGAACTCGAGCGTCTTCAGATAGCTGTTGGCGATGATATAGATGCTGGTATCGCCTTCGGCAGGGTGCAGGTGGATGGCGAGCGAGTGGGAATGCGCGCTCCAGTCGGGCCGCCCCAGGCGAACGCCGTGAAAAGTGACCATGTCGCGCAGCGCCTCTTCCGGGTCGTGGCTATCCAACTCGTGCTCGTAGGTCAGCGTCGGGTGCCGTTTGCGAAAGGCGATCATCCCCTGCACAAAGCGGACCAGATCCCGATTACGAGATAGGTCGTGCCAGTCGAACCAACTGACCTCGTTGTCCTGACAATAGGCGTTGTTGTTGCCAAACTGGGTGCGGCCCATCTCGTCGCCGCCCAGCAGCATGGGCGTACCGCGAGACACCAGCAGCAACGCCATGTAATTCTTCATCTGGCGATGGCGCAGGCGCAGGATGCGCGGGTCGTCTGTCGGGCCTTCCACCCCGTGGTTCCAGGAGAAATTCTCGCTGGCTCCATCCCGATTGTATTCGCCGTTGGCCCAGTTATGTTTGGTATTGTAGGCCACCAGATCGGCCAGGGTGAACCCATCGTGACAGGTGACATAATTGATGCTGCGATACGAGGCGAACATGGGCTTGTTGTAGAAAATGTCAAAGCTGCCGGTCACGCGCCAGGCAAAATCGCGCACGGTGTGGATGCCGCCGCGCACAAAGCGGCGCAGGTCGTCGCGGAAGCGTCCGTTCCACTCGGCCCAGCGGTTGCCCGTAAACGACCCCACCTGATACAGCCCAGCCGCGTCCCACGCCTCGGCGATGAGCTTGGTTCCCGCCAACACCGGGTCGGTTTCCAGCTCCCACAGGATGGGCGAGTCCTTGATGGGATTGCCGTCCATGTCGCGTGACAGGACAGAAGCCAGGTCAAAACGAAAGCCGTCTATGTGAAAATCGGTTACCCAATGCCGTAAACAGCGCCGGATCATATGACGCACGACGGACTGGTTGCAGTTCACCGTGTTGCCTGTGCCGGAATAGTTCCGGTAGAAGCGGCGGTCCGATTTGAGCATGTAATAAGCCGGGTTCTCCAGGCCGCGAAAGGAAATGGTCGGGCCGGTGTGGTCGTTCTCGGCGGTATGGTTGAACACCACGTCCAGAATGACCTCGATTCCGGCGCGGTGGAGCGCCTTGACCATATCGCGGAACTCGTCTACCACGCGGCGCGGGTCGTTGTTGGAGGCATAGCCCAGGTGGGGGGCGAACCAGGCCACCGGCGCGTACCCCCAGTAATTTCTGAGCGGCTCGCCGGTCAGCGGGTTGAGGCGCGAGACCTCTTGCTCGTCAAACTGCTGCACGGGCAATAGCTCCACCGCCGTGACGCCCAGAGATTGCAGGTAGGGGATCTTTTCCACAACTCCGGCATACGTACCGGGTTGCGCTACGTTCGCCGAAGGGTCGGCGGTAAAGCCGCGTACGTGCATCTCATAGATGATGGTTTCCTCCATCGGGCGGCCCAAAGGCTGGTCGCCTTCCCAGTCGTACTGGCTCAGGTCTACCACCGTCCCCTTTAGCGCGCTCTGGGTGTTCTCCATGAAACCGCAGGCCTGGGCGCGAGACCAATTCTTGCCATAGGCCACCACCGCCGCGTAGGGGTCCAGCAGCACCTTTTTCCCATTAAAGCGGAACCCCTGCTCTGGCTCATAGGGGCCGCGAACGCGATACCCGTACACCTGCCCGTCGCCGATCCCGCGCACAAAGACATGCCAATAATGAAAGGTTTTGTTGCGGCGGGGGTCCAGGGGGATAATCTGGGTTGGCTCCGGCTGGTCGTAGCGGTCGAACAAGAGCAACTCGACGCCGGTAGCGTTGGCAGAGAACAGCGAGAAATTGACGCCGCCGTCTTCTACCGTCGCGCCCAGGGGGTAGGGCCTGCCGGGCGTTATTTTCGGTTCTGTGTTTTGTCGGTTTGCCATTCACGCTCCCTTTCCTTGGTTGACCATAATTATACCACAAGAAGGCGCGAAACTCGATTAGCGATACCAGCTTATGCCGGGCTGCCAAAGTGTGCTAGAATAGCCGAAACCTGGGCAGCGATTTGCCCTCTGGAGAATGCTCATGCGAACATCCAAGCGTTTCACCCTGCTTGACGAACGTCCTATTAACAAGGATTCCTTTGTACACGAGTGGCCGGAGGTGGGCCTGATTGTCACCGACAGCCCTTACGACCCCCGGCCCAGCCTGACCCTGCACCAGGGGCGAGTGGTAGAGATGGACGGCGTGGCGCGGGAGGAGATGGACATGCTAGACCTGTTCATCGCCGACCACGCGCTGGACCTGGAAGCCGCCCCGGAGGCGATGGCGACCCCCTCGGAAGCCATTGCCCGCATGTTGGTGGACGTGAACGTGCCCCGGCAAGAGATCGTCCGGCTGACGCGGGGCTGCACGGCGGCCAAACTGGTCGAGATCATCCGCCACCTGAACGTATTGGAAATGATGATGGCCCTGGCCAAGCTGCGCTTGCGGCGCACTCCGGCCAACCAGGCCCACGTGACCAACCGCAAGGGGACGCCCGCGCTGCTGGCTGCCGATGCCGCCGAGGCGGCGCTGCGCGGCTTTGCTGAGAACGAGACCACTGTGGGGGTGGCCCGCTATGCCCCGCTGAACGCCCTGGCGATCCTGGTTGGCTCGCAGGTGGGGCGTGGCGGCGTGCTGACGCAATGCGCCGTCGAGGAGGCGGTCAACCTGCGGCTGGGTCTCAAGGGGCTGACCAGCTATGCCGAGACCCTCTCCGTGTATGGCACAGAGGGGGCTTTTGTGGATGGCGATGATACCCCCTGGTCCAAGGCGTTTCTGGCGTCGGCCTATGCCTCGCGAGGGGTCAAGGTGCGCTTTACTTCCGGCACCGGCTCCGAGGCGCTGATGGGGCATGCGGAAAAGCGTTCCATGCTCTACCTGGAAGCCCGCTGTCTGCTGGTTACGCGGGGCGCGGGAAGCCAGGGGGTGCAGAACGGGTCCATTAGCTGCGTGGCGCTGCCCGAATCGCTGCCGGGCGGCGTGCGGGTGATCTTGGCCGAGAATCTGCTGGCGACCATGCTGGACCTGGAGGTGGCTTCGGGCAACGACGCGCTCGCCAGCCATTCGGATATTCGCAAGACGGCCAAGCTGATGTGCCAGTTCATTCCGGGGACTGATTTCATCCATTCGGGATATAGCGCCGTGCCGCGCTATGACAATATGTTCGGCGGCGGCTCGTTCGACTGCGACGAGTACGACGACTATTACGTGGTGCAGCGTGACATGCAGATTGATGCCGGGTTGCGGCCCATCCGCGAGGAGGAGGCGCTGGCGATTCGAGAGCGGGGCGCGCGCGCCATCCAGGCGGTGTATGCCGGGTTGGGCCTGCCCGAGATTACCGACGCCGAAATTGAGGCGGCGGTGACTGCCCACGATAGCCGCGATATGCCAGACCGCGATGTGGCGCAAGACCTGGTGGCAGCGGACGACTTTTTGGCCGGGGAGCGCACGGTGTTTGACGTGATTCGCGCCCTGGATGCCGCCGGGTATACGGACGTGGCGGAGCGCCTGCTAGAGATGAGCCGCCAGCGGGTGGTGGGCGATTATTTGCAGCCCTCGGCTATTTTCGACGAGCATTTTCATGTGTTGAGCGCCATCAACGACCGCAACGACTATCGCGGCCCCGGCACAGGATATCGCTTGCAGGGCGAACGCTGGCAGCGGGTCCAGGATTTGCCCCAAGCTCTCCCGCCGGAGCGCTTTTTGGAAGGGCAGGGGCAGAATCCCATCCAGCGCCTGCGTGAGTTGGGACCAGCGGCGCGGGGGAGCGGGCCGGAGGTGGTGATTGCGCTGGGGCCAGCGTTTGGCCGCGAGCTAACCGAGACCATCGGCGGGCTGCCGCACGAGGCAGTGCTGCAAGAGCTGCTGACTGGCATCGCTGAGGAGGGGATGCGCGCGCGGCTGGTGCGGGTGCATCATGCGTCTGATTGCGCGTTTATCGGGTATGCCGGGGCGCAGTTGAGCGGGTCGGGCGTGGCCATTGGGATACAGTCGCGGGGAACGACGGTGATTCACCAGGCGGACCTGGCCCCGCTGAACAACCTGGAGCTGTTTTCCCAGTCGCCGAACCTGACGCTGGCTTCTTATCGGCAGATCGGCAGGAACGCAGCGCGGTATGCCAAAAAGGAGCAGGTACAGCCTGTGCCGGTGCAGGTGGACAACTGGGTGCGGCTGCGGTTGATCGTCAAGACGATGCTGCTGCATCGGCGCGAGTCGGAATGCGTGGACCCGCAGCGCCAGCCGACGGAATTGTACTTTGATTGGGAGCCGGATATCTAACATCAGCAAGTTGGCGCACTGGCAATGTATAGAGGGGTATGAGGATGAGCGAACAGGAACGTTGGAGATATCCCCTGGGGGAGCATGAGCGCGAGCAGATTGCCTCGCGCACGGGGCGCCCCCTGTCCGAGTTGACGTTGGAGAATGTGCGCGCGGGGGTGGTGGACGCGCAGGATTTCACCATTCACGCCGAGACGCTGCGCGCTCAGGCGGATATTGCCGAGCAGGCGGGCTTTGGTCAGTTGGCGGCGAATTTGCGGCGGGCCGCCGAGTTGACGGTGGTTCCCGATGCCAGGATTCTGGCTATCTATGAGGCGTTGCGGCCGTATCGCGTGCGCGGAGAGCAGCTTCTGGCGTTGGCGGACGAGCTAGAGCGGGAGTATGGGGCGAAGGAGAACGCCCGCCTGCTGCGCGAGGCGGCAGAGGTATACCAAAAGCGCGGCCTGGCGTAGGGGGCTGTCCAGGGGGATGGGCGGCTGCGATGGCGGGGGCTGAACACCCTCGCCCCGTGGAAGGGAATTGGACCGCCGCCATCCTTGGCTAATGGCGCTAACATTTGGTTGTCACGGCCAGCAAATCACCCTCACCACCCTCATCCCCGGCTGTACCCAGCCGCCCGGCATACATGCCGATGCCCGAAGGGCGGATGAGGGCAACCCCGATTTTGCTCCAGCACTTGATCCGCGAAAAGTTAGCGCCATTGGCCATCCTTGGCGGCTTACAACTATGCCGGCTGGAAGCCGGCGGTCCAATTGGCGCGCCGCCCATAGCCTCCCCTTTCCCGCTTTGGCTGTTGCCTGTGATGCGGGAATCGCCTATACTTTACCGCGTTCGCTGTGGACGATTCCCTTGCCTCTGGACGCATTCGCCAGGGGCCATCACACTCGGAGGTGGCACCGTCATGCGTATAACCAAACTGGAGACCTTCCTCGTCAAGCCTCGTTGGCTCTTTTTAAAGATCCACACCGATGAGGGACTGGTCGGTCTGGGTGAGCCGATCTTGGAAGGGCGCGCGCTGACCTGCGCTCAGGCCGTGGCCGAGTTGGAGCCGTACCTGATCGGCAAGGACCCCACTCGCGTGATGCATCACTGGCAGGCCATGTACAAACACGCCTTTTACCGGGGCGGCCCCATTCTGACCAGCGCCCTATCGGGCGTCGAGCATGCCTTGTGGGACCTGGCGGGCAAGGCTCTGGGCGTGCCGGTGTACAAGCTATTGGGCGGGCCTTTGCGTGACAGGATTCGCATTTATCGCGGCTGCGGTGGTGCTACCCCGGAAGAGGCAGCCGCGAATGCCAAGGCCCTGGTCGCTAAAGGCTTTAACGCCATCAAGACGGGCGTGCCGGGCGGGCGGCCACCGCGTATCATCGAGACGCCGGGATTTGTGGACAGCGTGGTGTCCAAGTTTGCCGCCATGCGCGAGGCCGTAGGCAAGGACGTGGACATTGCCATTGACTTTCACGGGGCTGTGCCGCCGCAAACGTCGTCCCTGCTTATCAAGGCTTTGGAGCCATATCAGCCGATGTTCATCGAAGAGCCGGTGCAGTGCCAGAACGTGGACGTGTTGGCGGACCTGGCGAAAAAGACCCACCTGCCCATCGCAACCGGCGAGCGCCTGTTCACCAAATGGGGTTTTCGTGAGGTGCTGGAAAAGGGCGCCGCGTCCATCCTTCAGCCCGATATTGCCCACGCGGGCGGTATCTTTGAGGGGCGGTTGATCGCGGGTATGGCCGAGTCGTACTATGGAGCCATCGCGCCCCACTGCCCGCTAGGCCCCGTCGCCTTTGCGGCTTGCGTCCAACTGGATGCGGCCATCCCCAATTTCCTGATCCAGGAGCATACCACTCTGGGAGAAGGGTACCTCAAGGAGCCGTTCCGCTTTAAGGATGGCTTTGTCGAGTTGCCCACCAAGCCAGGGTTGGGCATTGAGCTGGACGAAGAGGCGATGGCCGACAAGATCGGTCACGATTGGCGCAACCCTGAAAGCTATCACCCCGACGATGGCGTAGCTATCGACTGGTAAGACAATATCGAGCGCAACATAAACGGTGGGCGAGTGCTCTACGCCTCGCCCACTATTCTAGCAAGGAGAATTCCATCATGTCCAAGCTCGGAATAGGTATCTTGTCCTTTGCTCACGGGCACGTGAACGCCTATGCACAGCAAATCAAAACGTTCGACGACGCGCAGTTGATCGCTTGTTGGGATGACGACGAGGCACGCGGACGGCGGCAGGCCGAGACTTTTGGCATCCCCTACTACTCGCGGGTAGAAGACGTGATCTCGCGGCCTGATATTGACTGCGTGATCGTCGCCAGTGAGACCAACAAACACGCCGACCTGGCTATCGCGGCGATGGAAGCGGGCAAGGCGGTGCTGCTGCAAAAGCCGATGGCGATTACCCTGGCCGACTGTGACCGGATCATCGAGACGGTAGACCGCACAGGGGTCTGGTTCAGCATGGCTTTCCAGATGCGCTGCGACCCGCAGAACATCAAGATGAAAGAGTTGGTGCAGTCGGGGGCCATTGGCCGGGTGGGAACTATACGCCGCCGCCACTGTATTCCCGTGTTGTTCAGCGAAGCTTTTGTCAATGGGCCGTCGCACTGGCACACCACCGCCGAGGCGAACAAGGGCATGTTCTTTGACGATGCGACCCACGCGCTGGACTGGCTGGTCTGGATGTTTGGCGTTTCCCCCGTGTCGGTGACCGCTGAAATTGACAACGTGCTGACCAACTCGGCGCCCGATGACACTGGCGCGGCCATTTTCCGCTATCCCGACGGCATGTTCGCACTCATCCATAATGCCAGCGTGACCTGGATTGGCGAGAACACCACCGAGATTTACGGCGACAAGGGAGTGATTGTTCAGAATCACGGGGACGCGGTCTCGGCCTCCATCAGGCCCCCTTGCCCCATCGGGGTCAAGCTATATCAGGTGGACAAGGCTGATCTTGGCTGGCAAGACCTGGGGATGCCCATTCCTGCCAGCCAGGGCGAGCGGATTGCGGGGGTCGCCCGGCCCTTTATCGACGCGCTCAAGGCGGGCGTGCCCATGTGTACGGCCCGTGAGGGGCGGCTGTCCATCGAGATGGTGTTGGCATGCTATCGCTCGGCGGAAACCGGGCAGCGTGTCACGTTCCCGTTCACGGAGGATTAGGGGGCGGCTCTGGCTCTCACCAGAGGGAATTGGACCGCCGGCTTCCGGCAGAATTGTAAGCCGCCAAGGATGGCGGCGGTCCAATACCTCCCTCACCCAAAGGGCGAGGGAGGCAGAATGCCGCGCCAGACGCCTTCTCCCCCTGGGAGAAGGTGCCCCGGAGGGGCGGATGAGGGGGCTTGGGTTCCACCCTCACCCCGGCCCTCTCCCAAAGGGCGAGGGAGCTTGGCGGATGAGGGAGACTTGCATTGTGACGCCTGCCAGAGAGCTTGCTCTCTGGCAGGCTTTTGTATGCTACATTTCCGACGGGACCAGTTCCAGTTGGCCCAGTTCCCTGAGCAGGGCCAGCAGGGTTTCACGCCAGCCCTCTGCGATACGCAGCCAGATGCGTGTGCCGCGCGCGCGCACGCCCTCGTACCGGGCGGCGATCTGCTCGGCCACTTCCGGGACCAGCGGTATGGGCAGCGCCACAGAGATCTCTTGCGCGTTGGCGTTGATAGATTGCACGCTGGCCTCTGCCGCCAACGTACGCACTCGCAGCAGGTATAGCAGGTCGGTGACAGACGTGGGCAGGTCGCCAAAGCGGTCGCGCATTTCCTGCTCCATCGCGTCTACCTCTTCCATCGACTCGACCCGCGCCAGCCGTCGGTAGAGGCGCAGGCGCAGTTGGTTGTCTGGCATAAAGTCGTTGGGCAGATAGGCCGACACGGGCAAGTCAATGTTCGGGCTGTATCCCAGCGCGGCGGTGGACGTCGCCACGGCATGTTGCGCCCGGTGCATGGCCTCCATCGGCTCGCCGGAAGCCTGGCGCAGCTCTTGCACGGCCTGTTGCAGCAGGCGGACGTACAGGTCAAACCCCACGGCGGCGATATGCCCGTGTTGCTCCGTTCCCAGCAGTTCCCCGGCCCCGCGAATCTCCATATCTTGCATGGCTACCCGGAAGCCAGCGCCCAACTCGGATGCCTCCTGGATGGTTTGCAGCCGCCTGCGGGCGATGTCGGTGAGGGGCGGCTTGTATAGCAGGTAGGCATAGGCCCGGTTTGCCCCCCGGCCCACGCGGCCCCGCAACTGGTATATCTGCGCCAGCCCCAGCATGTCCGCGTTGTCAATGATAATCGTGTTCACGTTCGGGATGTCCAGCCCGCTCTCGATGATGGTCGTGCAGAGCAGCACGTCATGCTCGCCCTGGGCAAACCCCAGCATCACCTGGGCCAGCTCGTCCTCGTCCATTTGCCCGTGCCCGATGGCGATAGAGGCTTCGGGCACGATCTCTTGTAGCTCGTCGGCCACCTGGTAGATGTCGTGCACCCGGTTGTGGACGTAATACACCTGTCCGCCCCGGTCCATCTCGCGCAGGATGGCCTTGCGAGTCAGGCTTCGGTCTCGCTCAGAGACGACGGTATACACCGGCAGCCGGTTCTCCGGCGGCGTATCAATGATGCTCATGTCTCGCACGCCACTGAGCGACATATACAGCGTGCGCGGGATGGGCGTCGCGGTCAGCGTGAGCACGTCCACCTCGCGGCGCATCTGCTTGAGCCTCTCCTTGTGGCTTACGCCAAAGCGCTGCTCTTCGTCAATAATCAACAAGCCCAGGTCTTTGAAGGTGACGTCGTTCGACAGCAGGCGGTGCGTCCCGATGACAATATCCACCTGGCCGTTGACCAGCCCCTCCAATACCTCGTCCTGCTCCTGTGGCGAGCGAAAGCGGGAGAGCATTTCCACCACCACGGGAAACGCCCGCATACGGCGGCGGAATGTGTGAAAGTGCTGTTGGGCCAATACCGTCGTCGGCACGAGCACAGCCACCTGCTTGCCATTCATCACCGCTTTGAACGCGGCCCGCAGCGCCACTTCCGTCTTGCCATAGCCCACGTCGCCGCAGATCAGGCGGTCCATCGGCTTGGCGCGCTCCATGTCGGCCTTGACCTCGCTGAGGGCCTGCAACTGGTCGTCCGTTTCCTCATAGGGGAACGACGCCTCCAGTTCGTGCTGCCACGGTGTATCTGATGCGAACGCATGCCCCGACGACACTTCGCGTGCCACGTATAGCTCTAGCAGGTCGGCGGCGATATCCCTGGTGGCCTTGGCGGCCTTTTCGCGCACCTGCATCCATTCGGTGCCGCCCAGCCGGTGCATGTAGGGCTGGCGCTCGTCGGCCCCCAGATAGCGGCTGACCCGGTCTGCCTGATGGATGGGCACATACAGCCGATCCCCGTTGGCGTATTCCAGTTCCAGGTAATCCCGCGCCATGTTGTGGATGGTCTTGCGGACCATGCCGTGATAGCGGCCAATGCCATGATCCACATGCACCACGTAATCGCCTTCCTTGAGGTCGGCGAAAAAGGTTTCCGGCGAAATAGAACGGCGCTGGACGGGGCGATGCCTGCGCGGGCGCGACCAGCCAAACACCTCCGAGTCGGTCAGCACGGCCAGCCGACCAGGGTGCAGCATCCAGCCTTCTGCCAGGATGCCATCCACCAGGGTAACGGTCCCCGGCTCTGGGGTCTGGTCAATGTCGTGAATGGGCGCGCTGTAGATGTTGCGCTCGCGCAGCATATCGCTCAGGCGTTCTGCCTGTCGGGTGACAACCACCACCCGCTGTCCCTTGCGGCGTAGCTCGTCTATATCTTCCAGGGCGTCGCGCAAGCGTCCGCCATACTTGGGCGCAGCGGTGAACCCCTGCGGGCCGGTGAGCGGCGGCTCTTCCTCTTCGCCCTGGCCGAGCTGGATGGCCTTGCGCGCCTGCAAGCGGGTCTCCAAATCCTCCCAGGTCAGATAGGGCACAGCCAGGTGCTCCGGCAGTTGGCCGTTGGCGACCATCTCGGCCCGAAAGCCGAGCGCCTGATCTTCCAGGCTTTGCGTCGCGCTGCGAACGGCGATCAGGTCATCCAGCAGCACCAGCCCGTTCTCTGGCATAAAGTCGAGCAGCGTGGACGCGCGCGGGTAGAGATAGGGCAAATAGTACTCGATGCCGGGGAACGATTCCCCTTGGGCGAGCTTGTCGCGCTGCTCCAACATGGTCTGCTGGACCATGTGGTCTGAGCGGCGCAGGTCGATCTGCTGCAAGGCGGTAGCGGCCACCTTGCCCCATTCCGGCAGGGCTTCGGTGGCAGGCCCCAGCGTCACCTCCGGAACCTGCTCGCTGGAACGCTGGCTGGCCGCGTCGAAATAGCGCATGCTGTCGATCTCGTCGCCGAAAAAGTCAATTCGCAGCGGTTGGGGCAGGTTGGGGGCATAGATATCCAAAATGCTCCCCCGCCGGGAAAAGCTGCCCGCTCCCTCGACGACGGTGGCAGGCTCATACCCCGCGCGCACCAGATACTCTAGTAGCTCGTGCGGCGGCACCATGTCGCCCACGCGCAGCCGCTTTACGGCGCGGCGCAGCGCCATCGGCGAGACGCTCTTGGTCATCAAAGCCCAGGCGGAACAGGTGACGACGGTCCCTTGCCCCTTGTTGGGCGCGGCGTCGTCTTGCATGGTCGCCAGGGAGGTGAGCACCTGCACGCGGGCGTGCACCGTCTCCTTGTCCCAGGGCGTGCGGTCATAGAAAATCGTGTCGGGCGCGTGGAAATACAACACCCCCTGAGGGTTGGCCGACCAGGATTGGATCTGGTCGGTGGCCTGGCGGGCGCTTTCCGGCGAGCCGGACACCAACAAAATCGGTCCCGGCCATTCCTGGCTCAAGGCCGCGATGACAAAAGGGCGGGCCGCTTCCAGCACGCCCGCCGCCAGCGACGACGCGCCCGCTTTGGGCTGCGCCTGCTGCACGGCTGCGCGGATTTGCTCGAGCAACTCGCGATAGCGCGGGACCTGTTGAATTACCGATAATAGTTCTGTAATCTTCAACGCGTCTTTTCTCTTCTCTGCCAAATGTGGCAGTCTTCCAACAGATAACGCCCGACAGCCGATTTCCAGGGTAGGAAACCGCGCAGTCGGGTCAATAGGTTTTGCGATTGGCGAGTTCAGCCTTCGATGGTGAGGCTGTTGAACTCGTTCATAGCCTTGGTGATGCCCTCATCCAGGTACATGGGGATGAGGCGGCCCACCAGTTCCAGCGTGGCGCGCATTGTCGCCTCCTGGTCCCGGCTAAAATCGCCCAGCACGTAATCAATAGGGTCGCCTCGTTCGGGGCGGCCTATGCCGATGCGTAGCCGGGGGAACGCCGACGTCCCCAGTTCAGCGATGATAGACTCCATGCCGTGGTGACCGGCGGCGCTGCCACTGGGGCGCAGGCGAATCTTGCCCAGGGGCAGGTCCAGGTCATCATGGATAATCAGAATCCGCTCCGGCGGCACTTTGTACCATCGGCTGATGGGGGATACGGCCTGGCCGCTGTCGTTCATAAATGTCAACGGCTTGGCCAGGACGACGCGCTGCGCTCCAATGCGTCCTTCGCCCAGCAGCGCCTTGAACCGCTTGCGCTTGACGCTGATGTCGTATTCCTGAGCCAGGTAGTCTATGCACATAAAGCCGATATTATGCCGGGTCTTGGCATAGCGGGGGCCGGGATTGCCCAGGCCCACGATGAGGTGAATCCCCTCTCCCGCAGGCGGGCTGTTTCGACGAGGCCCCTCGTCCTGGCGCGACCTTCCGAACATGCTTTTGCTCCATGACAAAATCAGGGGCTAATCGCGTGGATCAACCCCTGGTGATTGCGTATTTCTCGCTTTGCCGAAAGCGTATTCTGGCCCCTGCGACTGATCTCGGCGAGGGGCGCAGGTGCGGTCTATAGCAGGCGGCGGATGCCAAAGATCAGGCCCATCAGCAGGAACACCGCTCCCATTGCCAGCCCTCCAAAGCAGAACGCCTGTCCCCAACTGCCTGGATCAACGGGCAGGCTGGACTGTTGGTTCGGCCTGCTGAGGGTTGGGGTCGCCGTAGGCTGCTCGAGCGCGCCGGTGGGCGCGATCACGATGGCCGTAACGGTGGCTTGCGGTTCGGGCGTGGCCTTTGTTGCCTCTGGGGGAGGCGTATCCGTCACGATCAGTTCGGGCGTCTCGGTCGCTTCGGGAGTGGGCGTCTGCGTGGGCTGCGAGTTGGCGATCACCACTTGCCGCACAAAGAACTCGTCATAGTTGCCGTCCTGCTTGACGGCCTGCAACCGGAGGCTATAGACGCCATCCGGCAGCCTGGTGGTGTCCCACACTTCCAGTTGCCCGTTGATTATCGGAGATTCGTGCAGGTTCCCGATGATTGCCCACTGGGCCGGGTTGGGGCCAATTCCGTATTCTACTTTGTAGAATTGGAAATTGGGCACGGAAGCAGAACCCATGATGGGAACCGTTCCACGCACTTGTTCGCTTACTTCCGGCGACGTGATCTCTACCTGTTGTTGCTGAGACAGAGGTTCCGCCTGCACGGCGACTGTCACGGCGACCATCAGGAGAGCCGCTATCAAAACGAGTCGTGCTGCCTGTCTGACCATTCGCACCTCTCATGCGATCTATACGAAAACAGTTTACCACAGAACATGCTCAAGAGCAAAGCGCCCCCAGGAATAGCGGGAACCAGCCGCCTTCTCCCCTTGGAAGGGAATTGGACCGCCGCCATTCTTGGCCAATGGCGTTAACTTTTCGCAGATCAAATGCTGGGGCAAAATCGGAGTTGCCCTCATCCGCCCTTCGGGCACCTTCTCCCAGGGGGAGAAGGCGACAAGCACCCTCGCCCCTTGGGAGAGGGTGCGGCTCCGTAGGAGCCGGGGGTGAGGGTCTCCACCTTCCTCGCCCACATGCCGCGGGTGCTTGGGGCGGGTGAGGGAACTACCGCTCACAGCGGCACGGCGTGTTCGGCCAAATAGTCGCGCACGGCGCGATCATCGTCCGATGGGCCGAGGTAATAGAACGGCTCGGCGCAACGCAGCCCATGCTCCTGCCCCAGCTTGAAATTGGGGGCTATCACGAACCGGCGGATGTATTCCCGGTCGGCGGTCTCGTCGTCGTCGCCCCATTCTGGTAGACGCAGACCGCGCGCTGCCAGTTCCGCTTTGAGTCGCGAGCCGGTAGACCCGCCGGGGCCTTGGGTCTTGTTCACGCGGATGGCCGCTATCTTTGGTTCTACCTGCGCGCCAATATCCACCACGCGGTTGTACGGCTGCCCGGCGCGGGCCACCCAGTAATATTTTTCGCGGACGGCATGGGGCTGGAGACCGGCGGCAAGCTGTTCGGGGTAATCTTTGTCCATGCCCGCCATCCAGCAGGCGGCTTCGACGGCGCGGGCCGTCACCCAATGGTCGGGGTTTTCCTCGTTGTGGCCCCAGGGGTTGAACGTGAACACCGTGTCCACGCGCAACAGCCGGAACAACAAGATCAGGCGACAGCGCAGCTCTAGCGCCGAGTCGCCGTCCATGCGGTGGTTGCGATAGCCCAGATGAAAAACCTGCTGGAAGCCCAGCACGCGGGCCAGGTCGTCTACCTCGCGCTCGTTGGCCAGGATAGTCTCGCCCAGGCTGCGGGTGGGGCCGCACTTTTCATCGTTCGTTGTCTGAATCAGGTAGCCGGTATACCCTTCCTGGAGCAGCTTGGCGACGGTGCCAGCGCAGAACAAGGGGATATCATCAGCGTGGGCCTGAATGGCGGCCAGCACTTTGCCCTGGTGGGGCCGGTTCGCCTGGGGGCGCTCGATCACGAGTTCGTCCCGGCGACTTACGGAGAATGGATCATAGATGGACATGACTGTCCCTCCGTTCTGGTAGATGGGTGTTGACCAGACGCTGCGAGAGCATACTACAGGGGAAAAGGCGCGGAGGCAAGTGTACTTGATGGACCCAAAGGCAGGTTGTGCTATATTTGACGAGGGGAGATGGGATTTGCTTGATTAAACAGGTTGGCTATAGTAACACTGCAACATTTGCCAGAGGCGGCGTGACTGGGCGTTACACAGATGTCTCTGCCCCTATTTGCTAACGCACCCCTGCGATTCCGTGACTGTCGATTCTATCCACACTCGAACAATCCTTACAGAGAGGCCTTACATGACCATCAGTCGCGTTGACCAAGAGTTGGAGCTAGAGCAGCAGCCC
Source organism: Chloroflexota bacterium (assembly GCA_012515695.1). Lineage (GTDB taxonomy): Bacteria > Chloroflexota > Anaerolineae > UBA1429 > UBA1429 > JAAYXX01. Next base: position 6,272 of record JAAYXX010000252.1, on the reverse strand, counting down.
GCGTCTGGCGGGCGGGTCGTTTTTACTCCCAATTGGTGCCGAACTTGCCGAATGTGTGAGACCGTCTGCTCCATTTCCCGGGAGGGACGCGCCAACCCCACCTTGTCTCGCATCCGCATCTTCTTTGACGAGTTCTCGAACGTTGACCCCTTGTCGGCCCGTATTTGCTTCCAATGTGAGGACGCACCGTGTATCGGGGCGTGCCGGGTGGGGGCGATGGTGCGCGACGCCAAAACCGGCGCTGTTGTCATCCTGGATGACAAGTGCATCGGCTGTATGCGTTGCGCCAAAGCCTGCCCGTGACAGATTCCCGTACGCCACCCGGAGGAAAGGCGCGCGCTCAAGTGCGACCTGTGCAGCCACCGCCCGGAAGGGCCGCTATGTGTCGAGATGTGCCCCCTGTCGGGCAAGGCCCTGCGCTATGGAACGGACGCCCAGGCGGAGGGTGATGGCGATGTCTAGCTTTCGCGGGGGATACACGGGGCGCACACTACGGGTGGATTTGACTGCTCAGACGGTGACCGTTGAGGAGACGCCCGATGTCGCCAAGTGGCTGGGGCCGCGTGGCTGGCAGGCGCTCGTGGGGTGGAACGAGGTCCCGCCGGGAACGGGGCCGTTCGACCCGGAGAATCGGCTGATCTTTTCAGCGGGGCCGCTGGTGGGCACGGGCGCGCCCACGGCGGGGCGCACGACGGTCTCGACCATCGGGCCGCGTGGCTACCCGGAACCCATGTGGACGTGGGCTAGCATGGGAGGCTACTGGGGCGCGGAACTAAAATACGCGGGATACGATAGCATCATCGTGCAGGGGCAGGCGTCTGCGCCCTGCTATTTGCTGATCGAAGACGACAAAGTGACGCTGGAAGACGCCTCGGACCTGTGGGGGCAAGGGGCGTATGCCACCCAACAGGCGCTCAAGGCGCGCCACAGCCAAGAGCACCAGATTGCTATCATCGGCCCGGCGGGCGAGAATCGGGTGCGCTTTGCCAGCATCATCCACCGCTTGAGCAACGCCGTGGGCAATGGCGGCTTTGGCGGGGTGATGGGGGCGAAGGGGCTGAAGGCGATTGTGATTCGCGGGACCAAAGGCGTGCCGATTGCCGACCCGCAGGGCTTTCTTGACGCTGTGCGCTATGTGTGGAACCTGACCAGGGGCGGGCTGGGCCATTTGGGCCGCCCAGACGCGGGGTATCCCATCGTGGCCTGCACGCATGGTTGCTCGGTCAAGTGTTACACCCGGCTGCGTCCCCTGGAAGATCGCTACGAAACCGGCGCTCGCATGAGCATGATGACCTGCAACGAGGGGTCTTGGAGCGGCGGGCGCGCGCGCACCTATGAGGGTTCGCGGGGCCAGGATGACCTGTCCTTGATGAATGCTCCGGGTCTGGGGCAAATGGGCGTGGATATCGCCAACCTGGTGGAGGACATGGGCATTACCACCTGGTCGTTCAACACGTGGGGTGTCTATTTCGCCGGGTTGAAAGCGCTGGGCATTCACGAGCTATTGGGGCAGCCCTTGAACACCGATGACCCGGACTGGTGGCGCAACTGGATTGTACAGCTTTCCCATCGCGAGGGGCCGGGGAACGAGTACGCCGAGGGGCTGGCCCGATTCTATGAAAAACACCGCATCGGCCCGGAACACCTGGCCGAGTTCCTGCAATCTGCGGGCAGCCGTGGGCATGGCTGGCACCGCGATGGGCGCGCCCTGGAGGTGCATCCCAGCCCCTTCTGGGAGTACGCCGCGCTGTTGTATGCCGTCTCGACTCGCGATGTCACTTCTAGCACGCACGGCTTTTTGTTCTGGACCTATGACCGCAAAACGACCCCCGACGGCGAGGTGATCGTGCCGGAACAGTTGCAAGAGCTGTCCGAGCGGATTTACGGCTCGCGGCGGGCCGTCTTTCCGGGAGATGAGCATATCGAATATGTCACCGCGTTTCACCAGCATCGGGCGGTCATCAAGGACTCGATGGGCGTTTGCGACTGGGTGTTCCCGGTAGAGCGGCGGACGTTCGAAACCCGCGAGGAGGCCGAGGGCGCTTCACTGTATGGCGACATCGAGGCCGAGGCGGTGTTGTTCCGCCCCTGCACCGGCATTGATATGGACATCAAAGAGATGGAGCATATCGGCGAGCGCGTGATCAACCTGGAGCGTTGCATAGATATCCGCAACCACGGGCGCGACAGAGCCATTGACGAGTTGGTGATCCCCCATTTCCAGTGGCCCGAAAAGAGCGACGGGACATGCATCAGCGAGGATGCCTACGAATTCCGGGCGCTGCTGGATCGGTTCTATGATTTGCGCGGCTGGGACAAGCGCACGGGCTGGCCCACTCCGGCCAGGCTAGAACAGTTGGGTCTGGCGGACGCGGCCCAGGCCATCGAGGCGTTGGCCGCAAAGCGGAGCTGTCAATAACTGATTGGGTGCGGCCCCACGCCGGGTCTATCTGGCGGGGGCCGGGCTTTATGCATAGGCTTGCTATTAACAACGGGGTAGCAAGCGCGCCGTGTCAAACGCGGGCACATTTCTGCCCCAGAACTCATGGAGAACCGAGCGATGAGCGATATTCGTGGAGGATATACGGGGCGCACGCTGCGCATCGATTTGACTGCTCAAAAAGTGACCGTCGAGGAGACACCCGACGGCGCAATGTGGCTGGGTTCACGAGGGTGGAACGCACTGGTCGCCTGGCGAGAAGTGCCGCCAGGAACGGGGCCATACGACCCGGAGAACCGGCTGGTCTTTTCGGCGGGGCCGCTGGTGGGCACGGGCGCGCCCACGGCGGGGCGTACGACGATCTCGACCATCGGGCCGCGGGGCTACCCGGAACCCATGTGGACATGGGCCAGCATGGGCGGCTACTGGGGCGCGGAACTAAAATACGCGGGATACGATAGCCTTATCGTGCAGGGGCAGGCGTCTGCGCCCTGCTATTTGCTGATCGAAGATGACAAAGTGACGCTGGAAGATGCGTCGGACTTGTGGGGGCTGGGCGTCTATGACACCCAGATGAAGCTCAAAGAGCGCCACGGCAAAGAGCACCAGATTGCTACCATTGGCCCGGCGGGCGAGAACCGGGTACGCTTTGCCAGCATCATCCACCGCCTGAACAACGCTGTGGGCAATGGCGGCTTTGGCGGGGTGATGGGGGCCAAGGGGCTGAAGGCGATCGTGGTTCGTGGAACCAGGGGCGTGCCGATTGCCGACCCGCAGGGCTTTCTTGACGCTGTGCGCTATGTGTGGAACCTGACCAGAGGCGGCATTAGCTGTATCGGGCGGCCTGATGTCGGCTATCCTATCGTGGCCTGCACGCATGGCTGCTCGGTCAAGTGTTGGACGCGCATTCGCCCGGTGAACGGAGCTTTTGGCTCTCCCCTCAAACAGGCTATGACCACCTGCGTGGATGGCGCTTGGACGTTTGGCTCGCATCCGGCCTATGAGGGCACCTCGATATCGGGCGAGCATATGTATATCCCCAGGCCGCCCGGATTGGGCGAAGAGGCCGGGCTAGACCTGGTCAACCTGACCAGCGATCTGGGAATGACCGGCTGGGTCTATGATACCTGGTATCGCTATCTCGCTGCGCTGAAAAACCTGGGTTATACGGAAGTGTTGGGTGAACCCCTGGACCTGGAAAACCCGCTATGGTGGCGCGACTGGCTCTTGCGAGTGGCCTATCGGCAGGGGACAGGCGACGACTATGCGGAGGGATTCCCCCGGTTCTACGAAAAGCATCACATCGGCCCCGAATCTCTGGCCGAGTTGATCGGGTCGGCGGGCAGCCGTGGGCACGACTGGCACCGCGATGGCCGCGCGATGGAAGTGCATCCCAGCCCCTTCTGGGAATATGCCGCGTTGCTGTACGCCGTTACCACGCGAGATGTGACCCCCAGCACGCACGGGTTCTTTTTCCTGAACCCCTTTGCTCGCCGTGGAACTCCGCAGGGCGTGGATGAAACCATTTCTGAGAAGGTGCAAGAGTTGGCCGAGCGGGTATATGGCTCTCGCCGCGCCGTCTTCCAGGGGGATGAGTACATCGAGGTTGTGACCGCGTTCCACCAGCACCGTTCGGTTATCAAGGATTCGGTGTCGGTGTGTGACTGGGTGTTCCCCGTGTTACGCAAGACCTACGAGACGCCGGAGGAAGCGGAGGCGGACACTGGCTCTATCTATGGCGACACGTCTGCCGAGGCGGTGATGTATCGCCCCTGCACGGGCATTGATATGGACATCAACGAGATGGAGCGCATTGCCGAGCGCATCGTCAACCTGGAGCGCGCTGTGGATGTGCGTAACTTTGGGCGCTGCCGCGAGGTGGACGAGATGGTCATTCCCCACTTCCAGTGGCCGGAAAAGTGCGATCGCACCCATATCAGCGAGGATGCCCACGAGTTCCGCGCCCTGTTGGATCGTTACTATGACCTGCGGGGTTGGGACAAGACCACAGGTTGGCCCACGCGGGAAAAACTGGAAGAACTGGGTCTGAGCGATGTAGCTGACGGTCTGGGGGTCTAGGGCGGGCCGGGAACAAGGTCGCGGCCTGGCCGGGGAGGTAGCAGACATGAAAGCAATCATGGTGATGTACGACTCGCTGAACCGCCGGTATCTGCCCTGTTACGGCAATACGTGGGTGCAGGCGCCCAACTTTGAGCGGCTGGCAGAGCGGTCGGTGGTGTTTGACAACGCGTATGTGGGTTCCATGCCCTGTATGCCCGCCCGGCGCGAGCTGCACACGGGGCGGTATAACCTGCTACACCGCAGTTGGGGGCCGCTGGAGCCGTTCGACGACTCGATGCCCGAACTGTTGCGCCAGCATGGGGTACATACGCATCTGGTGTCCGACCATCAGCACTATTGGGAGGACGGCGGCTGCACCTACCACCAGCGTTACACCACCTGGAGCATCGTGCGCGGGCAGGAGGGAGACCACTGGAAGGCGGAGGTAGGCGAGACGTCGGCGATGAACACCGACCTGCGCCCCCAGGATCGCGTCAACCGCCGCTACATGACGCGGGAGGAAGACCAACCCCAGAGCAAGACTTTCGCCGAGGGGCTAGAGTTCCTGGAGACCAACCACGACCGGGACAACTGGTTCTTGCAGATCGAGACGTTTGACCCGCACGAGCCATTCTTTACCCAGCAGCACTACAAAGACCTGTATCCCGATGACTATCAAGGGCCTGATTTCGACTGGCCGGAATATCGGCGGGTGGACGAGTCCGACGCCGAGATAGAGCGATGTCGACATAACTATGCCGCCCTGTTGACGATGTGCGACAGGAACCTGGGCAAGATTCTGGACGCGATGGACAGGTACAACCTGTGGGATGACACACTGTTGATTGTCAATACGGACCACGGGTTCCTGCTGGCCGAGCACGACTGGTGGGCCAAATGCCGCATGCCCTTTTACCAGGAGGTGGCCCACACCCCGCTGTTTATCTGGGACCCCCGCTGTCGGCGGGCCGGGGAGCGGGCCGCCTCGCTGGTGCAGACCATTGACCTGGCCCCGACGCTGCTCGACTTTTTCGGAGCGCCCATCCCGCCGGATATGCGCGGCGTGCCGTTGCGCGATACGGTCGCGTCGGACCAGCCGGTACGCGAGGCGGGGTTGTTCGGCATGTTTGGCGCGCATGTTAACGTGACCGATGGGCGGTATGTGTATATGCGCGGGCCGGACAAGGCTGCCGACAACAAGCCGCTGTTCGAGTATACGTTGATGCCCACCCACATGCGGTGCATGTTCAGCCCGGAGGAACTGCAAGGGGCCACGCTGGTGGGGCCGCTGCCCTTTACCAAGGGCGCGCCGGTGTTGAAAATCCCTGCCCAGCAGCCGAAGAACCGCGATCTGGTGAGCCAGGAGCTAGACACCATGTTGTTCGACCTGCAAGCGGACCCACAGCAAGAGCACCCGATAGACGACCCGGCGGTCGAAGCACGGATGATCGAGCATCTGGTGCGCCTGATGCGAGAGAACGACGCGCCAGAGGAGCAATATCAACGGCTGGGGCTGCCGCATTAACGAGCGATACCCCGATCTATCGCGACCCACTCCAGATATACGCCCGGAGTGGGTCGCTTTGTTTCCGCCGCAACATTGATTCGCCCCTTGCCCCGTGGAAGGGGATCGGACCGCCGCCATCCTTGGCTAATGGCACTAACTTTTCGCGGATCAAGTGCTGGGGCAAGATCGGGATAGCCCTCATCCGCCCTTCGGGCATCGGCATACACGCCGCTTTCTCCCGGGGGGAGAAGGCGGTAAGCGCGG
>JAAYXX010000251.1 GCA_012515695.1 Chloroflexota bacterium | reverse complement strand
CTAGATCGTCTGTAATTGAACCCAATGAGGGCGATCTAGAACGCAGCGAAACGCGCCAGGGGTAGCACAAACCAGGCAGCACGAAAAAGCCACCGAGGAGCGAACAATGGCTGCGTTCTCCTTTCCAAACACGGGAGGCGCAGCCGTTTCCCGCTGCACCCTGACGCCCATGTTCCCGTGGGTGGCCCTCAGTAACGCACCGGTAGGGAGCATGGGTCGGAGAACAAATAAAAGATGAAACTGTTGCGAATACGGGCTGGCATCAAGCCACCAGGCCCGTCTGATTCCCTTCTCCTTTCCACATTCAGGTGTTGTCCACTTGCACCATGCCCAATGGCTGCACGTCGTCAGGCAACGCTTTGAAAGCATGGGCACGCGAAGTAGAACTCGGGCCGGATAGATAAATTATAGCGCCCACCCTGCACCTGTCAAGCGCAAAATGGCTTAACTATTATCGTCCGAGTATCCCCAGTTCGCCTCTATCGCTCTCCTGGCCGCCCTCCCCTCCTTTATGAACAGCAGAAGTAAAGCGCCGCCGCTGGCGAGCGGTTCCTGTTCGGTGTACAATGGGAAGGTGACCGGCACAAATGAGTTCTAACAAAACAGTTCGGCAACGGCCATTGGGATGGGCAGTTGAAACCGCGGCAACCTTTGCATCGCCAGCTTGCTGGCGCCGCCATGCATGGCGCACCTGCCTGCGCAGGTTCGCTTCCCAGCCGCCGAAGGGCGGCTTTGCAAGCGTTGGTGCAGTTTCAACTGCCTACCCCTGGTTGCCGCAGCAAATAGTAAATCTCAATACGCTGTAACCATCAGCATTCTGGTAACTGCATTCCGAGAGGATCAACATGCGCTACCGAGGCATTCTACCAACCGACTGGGACCCCCGACAGGCGGCTGACGCAGTGCTACAACGCCTCATCACCGTCACCGCGCCACAAGTCAAGGGCGCGCACGACGCCGAGATGGCGCTGGTCAACGACCGCGCCTATATCGTGGCGGAGGTAAACGACCTGCGCCCAGGCGAAAATCCCGCCTGGCCGGAGGTGTATTGCGCGCTGTCCGTCGTCAATCTCGCGTCCATGACCGTGGAGCGAATCATCCCATTTGCGCGGTCAGAGCAGGCGTATGAGAACGCGACGCTCCCCGTTTGCTCCTGCTTTGTGCCGCGCATCATCCGAAAAGACGACCACACGCTGCGCTGCTTTTTTGCCGCCGAGCAACCGGGAAAAGGTCAGTCGCAGATCTGGTACATCGACATGGACCTCGACACGCTGATTTTTGAGAATCGCATCCACAAGGCCCGGCTCAAGACTGCCGCCGGTGTCCTGGACATGCAGCCGCAGCATTTCCACGCGGACGCAGTCGCCCACGGGTTCAGCAGGCCCGCGAAAGACTATGGCCTCTACCTGTTCGACTCGTTCAAGGCGTTCGATGGCAAGACCTATGTGGCAATCAACAACTACCCTGGCCGCCAGAACGCGCTCGCGCTGGTCAATGATGCGCTGGACACCTTTGAGATCATCGGCCACTATAACGAGCCGCAGGAGCTTGACCTCTGCGAATCCGCCGTGAACCGGCTGCCAAATGGCACCTGGATGGCTATTTGCCGACAGGACAGCGGGAACACGAATTATACCTTTACCACCAGCAAGGATGGCAAGACCTGGACACGCGGCGAATACCGCGACCTGGTGCCCAATGGCACCAACTCGAAACCAACGTTCGACCGCTTTGGCGATCTCTACTATCTAGGCTGGCAGGAGGCAACCCGCATCAACGGCGTCGCCCGCTCGGTCTTTAATGTTGACGTGTCGCGTGACGGCGTGCAGTGGCAGCGCAAATACCGCTTTGAGACCGATCGCTCATTCCAATATCCGACCTTCCTAGAGCATCATGGGGTCATCTACGTGGCCGTCACCCAGGGCGATCCGGGCGTCGGCGGCAAGGCGCGCATCATGTTCGGCAAACTGGAGACCGTAGGCGATACGTGATAGAGGAGGCTGCATAAATCCCGCTGCGTAAGAGCTTGCCTCCTCCGGCCAGAGGTCATACAATCCAATCGAGCCTGCCATCGCTGGCACACTACAACACTATCACGAAAGGACACCATCGTGCTACCCTTTGACTCGCACGTACACACCTACTACTCGCCATGCGCTCGTGGCGTCGACCAGTCCACCAACCCAGTGGCATCTCCCCAACGTTACTTTCAACGCGCTGAGGAAATCGGCCTACGCGCCATGATATTTACCGATCACTTTGTCGAGGACCCCACATTGCCCGGCCTGGTCCTCTTTTACAAAAGCTCTGGCAAGGCAATCCTGCGAGACCTGCGCCTGGAGTTGGAGCGCTTGTCGGATACGCAAGTCTGCGACGTGTTTATCGGATGCGAAACGGAAACCCTGTCCACCGAGTGGGTCGGTGTTAGCGAGGCGACAGCCAGAGAGCTGGACTTTGTGCTGGTCCCCACCACGCACTATCACCTGCCAGGCGTGCCCCAACCGGCCAGCATGGCGCCCCGCGATGTCGCCGCGCACATGCTGCTGATGCTCGAGTCCGTCGTGCAAAAGCCCTGGCTGGATTCGGTGGCGCATCCCTTCTCCGAACCCGAAACCGTCATCGGCGACCTGCGCGCCATCTATGACGCCATGGACAAGGCCCGGCTGCGCGATGTCCTCGGCCTGGCTGCGCGCAACGGCGTGGCGCTGGAAGTGAACGGGTCGAGCCTGACTGCGCCCAACTATGCCGCGATATACCGCGAGATCGTCGCTCTCGCCAAGTCGCTGGGAGTGCGCTTTACCTATGGCTCCGACGCCCATGATAGCGCCAACCTTGGCATGACCCAGGCAGCCGAAGCGTGGATCGCCGACAGCGGGCTGACGCCAGAGGATTTCCTCACCCCGCAGATGCTGCGCGCCAAGAGAGGCTAACATAGGCATGGGGTCTACCCCATTGGACCGCCGCCATCCTTGGCGGCTTGCAACTATGCCGGCTGGAAGACGGCGGTCCAGTTATACCAGCATATTTAGCAATGGCTGTTACAGAGCTATTTTGCAAAACTCATGTGAAGGGTACACCTATGAATGGCCGAGAGCGACTATGGGCGGCTTTGCGCTGCCAGCCAGTAGACGAACTGCCAGTGATGCTTCAGGGTTTGGCCCCTGGTCATCCCAGTCGAGTTTACCGCGATGCAAGCTGGGACGCGGTCCTTGACCGTTACGCAGAGACCGGCGATGTGCTTCATATGTTTCCGCCTGTCACCGCGCCATCAGATGACACGGTAAAGGTGACGACGCGCCTGCTGGCGCGCACCGATGACTATCAGGATGTCGAGACCCACTACGAGACGCCGTCCGGCTCGCTGACGATGGTTCGCCGCGACCAGTTCCTCACCGGCGCTACCATCAAGCACGCCGTCACCTCCCCCAAGGACCTGCCAGCCGCCCGCTGGGTGCTGGGCCAACGCCTGACCGTAGACCTGGAGGCCACGCGGGAGTGCTATGAGAGCATTTCCCAACAGCCCAACACCCTGCCGCTATTGACCGAATCCGAGCCAATTGAGCAGGTGGTCGGGCTGATGGGCGCTGAGACATTCGCCCTGTTGCTGGCCGAAGACCCCGCCGCACTGCAAGAGTTGGTCGAGATCGCCGCCCAGCCCACCTACGAGCGCCTGGAAACCGTCCTGTCGAGCGGCATCCAGCCCGGAGTGTGGACGAGCGGAGCCGAGTGGGTGACTCCCCCTTATGCCGGACCGGCGACCTTTCGGCGGCTGGTTGTCCCCTATCTCACCCGCATGGTGGACATCGCCCATCGCCACGGCTGCCCCGTGTTTAGCCACTGCCACGGCAAGCTGCGGGCCGTCCTGGACGACTATGTGGGGACGGGGATTGACGCCTCGCATCCGTTCGAGGCCCCGCCTATGGGCGACATCACCCCGCGAGAGCTGCGCGACCACATGCGGCAGCTAGGTCGGCGGGTCTGCTGGGTGGGCAACATCCAGCTAGACGATGTGCTGCGCGCACCTACCGCCGAGATTGCCCGCCAGGTAGATGCGTTGCTGGAGGTCTTTGCCGACTGGCAGCAGGGCGGGTTTATCCTTTCCGTGTCCGGAACAGCCACGTGCAGGCAGGTTTCCGCTCAGGCGGTCAAGAATCTGCTATACTTGCTGGATCGCAAACGCGGATAGATGGCCGCGTCCCGCGCAACATGCCAGACGAGGGACAGAGATGAACACACAAGCAGCACCAACTCTATACAAGGAACTGCACCGCCCGCAGTTTCACTTTACCTCGCAACGATATTGGATAAACGACCCCAACGGGTTGGTCTACTATCGGGGCGAGTACCATCTGTTCTTCCAGTATTCGCCCGGCTTTATGAACCACGCGCCCAACTCCTGGGGCCATGCCGTCAGCAGGGACCTGGTCCACTGGCAGCAGATAGAAGACGGCCTGGAACCGGACGGGTACGGCTGGATATGGTCCGGCTCGGCGGTGGTGGATACCAACAATACTACCGGGTTCAAGCAGGGGGACGACGACCCGATTGTCGCCATCTATACCACCGGCGGATTCGGCGAGCCTGGCAATCCGTGCGTGCAATCCATCGCCTACAGCACCGACAGCGGCAGGACATTCACCAAGTACGCCCATAACCCGGTGCTGGGCCATATCCGCGCAGCCAACCGCGACCCCAAAGTCATCTGGCACGCGCCCACCGGCCGTTGGGTGATGGCACTGTACCTTGATGGCAACGACTATGCCCTCTTTGGCTCGCACGACCTGATCGAGTGGGACCACCTGTGCGACCTGACGGTGGAGGGCACGGGCGAGTGCCCCGACTTTATTGAACTGCCGATAGACGGCGACCCCGCCAATACCCGCTGGGTCTTTTGGGGAGCGGCTGGCGTCTACCGCATCGGCACATTCGACGGCCAAACGTTCACGCCCGAAACCCCCGCGCTCCGCGCCGAGTACGGGGCCAACGGCTATGCCGCGCAAACCTGGAGCAACGTGCCAGCCGAGGACGGCCGCCAGATTCAGATTTCCTGGATGGCAGGCGGCAAGTACCCCTCCATGCCGTTCAATCAACAGTTGTCCTTCCCGGTAGAGCTTGCCTTGCGTACCACCCCGGACGGCGTCCGGCTGTTCCGCTCGCCGGTGCGCGAGATCGAGCGCCTACACGCCCGCAAACAGGAGTGGCGTTACTATATCCTTCGGTCGGGGATCGACAGGCGGGCCATGTTTGTGCGCTTTGGCCCCAACTGGCGCGACCATATGCCAGATGCCCATGCCAACCTCATCCCCGATACCACGGCGGACCTGTTCGACATCCGCGCCGAGATCGAGCCGGGCGATGCCGCCGCCTTTGGGGCCATCATCCACGGGCACGCCCTACACTATGACACAGCCAGCCAGCAGTTCAATTACCTGGGCCGCGACATCCCGGCGAAACTCGACGCGGACGGACGGCTGCGGCTGCAAATCCTGGTAGACAGGACATCACTCGAGTTGTTCATCGGCGGGGGCAGAGTGTCCGCCTCGTTCTGCTTCCTGCCTAATTCCTGCGACTATCCGCTCGAGTTCTATGCAAAGGATGGGAACGTGCGCATCCACTCGCTAACCATCCATGAACTCGACTCCATCTACGATGAGTTTTAGCAAAATAGTTCGGCAACAGCCATTGGGATGGGCGATTGAAATCGCGGCAACCATTGCATCGCCAACTAGTTGGCGCGTCGCCCTTCGGCGACTCTCTCAGCCTGCGGAGGCAGGCTTTGCAGTGGTTGGTGCAGTTTCAACTGCCTACTAGATGGTACGCCGGGTTACCCAAGTAAATAGTAAATCTCCATAATAGACACAACCGCCAGTCAGAAGGGAACTAGCCTTGAGCAACACAGCCAATATTCGGATACACCCAGACGCCATCATCGGCCCCGTTTCGCCCTACCTCACGGGCGCTTGCATGGAAGACGTCAACCACGAGGTCTATGGGGGCATCTACAGCCAGATGCTCTTTGGCGAGAGCTTTGAGGAAGAACCTCAAGAGATAGACGCCCGCCTGAACCCCGCTTTCGCCGGACTATCGGGCACAATCAGTTGCCGGGCAGAGCGCGCCTACCTGCATGACCGGTCCGACATCCGCTCATGGCAGCCGTTTCGCCGGGGCAACGCCGAGGACCGTTTTCAGCACACCATCCAGCGTGCACGCCGGGGTCGCTACAGCCAGAGCATCGAGTTCACCCGTGGCGAGGGCGAGGTGGGTATCGAGAACCGGGGGCTGAACCGCTGGGGACTGAACCTCGTCGCGAACAAGCCCTACGAGGGCCTTGTCACCCTCATGGCCGAGGCAGACACCGAGCTAATCGTCGCCCTGGAGAGCGGCGACGGCTCGCAGGTCTACGCCCAGGCTCCCCTGACGCTGCCCGGCGATAGGGCCTGGCATACTCTCAGCTTCCAACTCGTCCCTGCCAGCAGCGACACGGCAGGCCGCTTTGCCATCAAGCTGCAACGCCCCGGCGCGGTGTGGGTAGATTACTGCCTGCTGCAACCCGGCCCCTGGGGCCGCTTCCACGACCTGCCCGTCCGCCGCGACATCGCCGAAGCCCTGGTCGCCGAGGGACTCACCGTCATGCGCTACGGCGGTTATATGATCAACACCGACTGGGAACACGAAACGCGCTGCCCCGGCTCGGGGTATCGCTGGAAGAACATGATCGGCCCCCGCCAGGACCGCCCGCCCTATCTGGGCACATTCTACCCCTACAACTCGAACGGGTTTGGCGTGGTGGATTTTATCGCATTTTGCATGGCAGCAGGCTTTTTGTGCATCCCGGCCATCAGCCCCTCAGAGACTCCGGAGGATGTGGCGGACCTGGTGGAATACCTGAACGGCGATGCAAGCACCCCCTGGGGCGCGCGTCGGGTCGCCGATGGTCGGCGCGAACCTTACCAACTGCGCTACCTGCAAATCGGCAACGAGGAAGGGGTGAACGTCGAACCGCGGCGGCGCATCGTCCGCCCCGACTACCCCGAGCGCTTTGCCGCCCTGGCCCAGGCTGCTGTCAGCCGCGACCCGGACATCACCCTCGTGGCCTCGCCCTGGCTCTACAGCGAGCAAGAGCTAACCTATCCAGAGAACCGCGATATCGTGGCCCGTCTGCTGGCGGCGGCTCGCGGCCACAAGGTGCTGTGGGATGTTCACGTGGGCGGCGACGGTCTGCGCGACGGCGACACGGTAGAGCGGTTTATCCCCCAGCTCGGCGCCTATCTCGACGCCATTGATCCAGACAACCAGATCCGCTTTTGCATCCTGGAAGAAAACGGCGTTCACCACAACCTGCAACGCGCCCTGGGGCACGCGCACATCATCAACACCGTGCAACGCCTGGCGGGGAAGGTCGTGATTGATTGCCCGGCCAACTGCCTGCAACCCTGGCAGGAGAACGACAACTTTTGGGATCAGGGACAGCTTTTCTTCACGCCGTCGCAGGTCTGGGGGATGCCGCCCTACTATGCCCAGCAGATGATCGCCCGACACTATCAACCGCTGTGCATCCAGGCCACCACCGAGGACGCTGGCGATGCGCTGGACGTAACAGCCACGCGCAGCGAAGATGGCAGCACCATCGTGCTTCAGGTGGTGAACCTGGAACCGGCCGACATCCCGGCAACCCTCTCGTTCGATGGCGACGACCCGCGCCCTGGACGCGTGTCCATCTCGCAGTTGAGCGGCGCACTAGAGGCCGCCAACTCGCCCGACGAGCCGACCAGGGTGGCCCCTGTCAACACTACACACACGTGGGACGGCGACGCATTCACGCATGTCTTTCCTGGACACTCGTTCACCATCATCCAGTTTGAGCAGAGCAGGTAGAGCGATGCAGGCATACTGGAACACGAGGTGCGCGTAGCATGAACAAGCGATTGGAAGCGATGAAACAGCGCGTGCGCGATGGCGAGCATCGCGGGCTGCGTCGGTCTGAGCCGATCAGCATTGTCGAGGAATGCGAGGCCGAAAACCTGTCCTGGATACAGCGGGCAGCGCGGCTCACCGTGCGTCAGTGCGAAGCCGAAACGCCGATCATTGGCCCCGATGAAAAGATCGTCTTTCCCCGCACGCTCCCCGCGGCCATCCCGCCACTATACCCGCCGCAAACGTACGCCCGCATCACCGCCGGGCGCACGCTGCACGAGCTAGGCCCCATCAGCAACATTTGCGCCGGCTGGGGCATGGTGCTCGCACAAGGACTGCTCAAGCGGCGACAGGTGGCCCTCGAGACCCGCAGTCGCCTGGCGCACGACGCGGCAGCCGTCGAGTCTGCCGATTGCGCCATCCAGACCATAGACGCCGTGCTTGGGCTGGCTGCCCGCTATGCCCAGGCCGCCCGCGCCCAGGGCCGGGAGGACGTGGCGCAAATCCTCGACCGCGTGCCCGCGCACCCGCCGCGCAAGTTCCGCGAGGCGCTGCAATCGCTGCGCCTGTTGCAGGCCGTCGTCTGGTTGAGCGGGCACTATCACGTGGGCCTGGGGCGCTTTGACCAATACCTGTGGCCCTACCTGCAAGCTGACCTCGCCGCAGGCCGCGAAACCATTGCCAGCGCCGAAGACCTGTTGGCCGAGTTCTTTATCGCGCTGAACAAGGACTCGGACCTCTACCCCGGCGTGCAGCAGGGCGACAACGGGCAAACGCTGACTGTTGGCGGCGTGCGCCCCGACGGGAGCGACGGCGTGAACGAGCTGACGCGCATGGTGCTGCGCGTCGCCCTGGCGACCAGCATGATCGACCCCAAGATCAACCTGCGAATCAACGCCAACACGGACCTTGACCTGCTATGTCTCGCCAGCGAACTGACTCGCGCCGGGCTGGGCTTTCCCCAATACTCGAACGATGATCTGGTGATTCCAGCCCTGATCGCCCACGGCTATGCTCCGGAAGATGCCCGCGACTATACCGTGGCCGCCTGCTGGGAGTTTATCATACCGGGCAAGGGCATGGAGGTGGTCAACATCGGCGCCGTGTCCATGCCCGCCGCCGCCGACCGGGGCATTCGCGAGGCGCTGGCAGCCGGAGGTGATTTCGCCCGCGTGCTGGAATGCACCGCCCGCGATATTCGCCGCCAGGTTGGCGCACTGGTCGAGGCGTATGGCAGGCTGCTGCTGCCGCCCGCTCCCTACTACTCGGTGCTCATGGAGGGTTGCCTGGAAAGCGGGCGCGACCTGTCGCTGGGGTGCAAGTATAACAACTTTGGCGTGCATGGCGCTGGCTCGGCAGATGCCGCCGATTCCCTGGCCGCCGTCCAAAAGCTGGTGTTCGACGAGCAAAGCGTGGCCCCCCAAGAACTGCTGCGCGCCCTGGACGCAAACTATGCGGGGTATGACGTGCTGCGCGCCCAACTGGCGAACCGAGCGCCCAAGGTGGGCCGCAACGACGCCGAGGCAGACGCCCTGCTGACACAGCTCTTTGACCTGTTCGCCACCGCCTGCGAAGAGATCCCTGATAACGGGCGCGGCGGGCGCATTCGCCCCGGCACCGGCTCGGCCATGTATTATGTCTGGCTGGCGCGGGGCCATGAGGGGATGCGCGAGCCGGTGGTCGGCGCAACGGCCAACGGGCGGCGACAGGGTGACTTTTTCGGCGCCAACCTTGCCCCCGCCCATAATGCCCGCGCCGCCGGTCCTACCGCCGTCCTGCAATCGTTCAGCCACATCGACTATCGCCGGGTGTTCAACGGCGGCCCGATCACGCTAGAGCTTTCGGATACCGTCTTTCGCGATGACCAGGCCATCCGCAAGGTGGCCCTGCTGGTTCGCGCCTTTGCCCGCATGGGTTGCCAGCAATTGCAGTTCAACACCGTCCAGCTCGACACATTGCAGGATGCCCGCGTGCACCCTGAGCGACACCGCAACCTCATCGTGCGCGTGTGGGGCTGGAGCGCGTACTTTACCGACCTTGAGACAGAGTACCAGGAGCATATCATCCAGCGACAAATGCACACCGCCGTATAGGATGCACTCAGTTGCAGGACACGCGATAGGATGGTATAATCGCGGCCCAATTGAACACTTGCTTCTCCGACCCATGCGTGCCTACGGGGCTGCCCTCGGCCAGTCCTACGGGCGCTGGGCTATAGGGTATGGCGGGAAACGGCCATGCCTGCCGCGTTTGCAAAGGAGAAGGGCCTGACCGCGAGAGCTTTGCGAATAGACTGGCGCCTTCTTTGCTTTGCCTTAGAAGCGCCAGTCTTTTTGTGTTCACCGGCGGCGTGGCTGAACCAACGCCTGCCCTATCGGCGTTCCATCGCCCGGACCGCAAAGATAACGCCACCTGCCAATGCGGGGCGGCGATCGTGATATTAGAAGGTTGACTATTTACTTCGGTAACCCGACGTGCCATCTTGTAGGCAGCTGAAACTGCACCAACCAGTGCAATCGCCATGCATGGCGCGCCACCCTTCGGCAACTGCAGATCAGCCCACGGAGGTGGGCTTCGCAAACGTTGCCGCGGTTTCAACCGCCCATCCTAATGGCTGTTACCGAGCCGTTTTGTCAAAACTCATTTCAAGAGATCGGAGTGCACAATGGAAACACTGTTCGAGCGAATTGCCCAGATCGAGGCACAGGGACAAGAAGCCGTATTGGTCACTGTCGTTGAGCGAGAGGGGTCGGTGCCCGGCGCGCCCGGAGCCAAAATGCTCGTCACTGCCGACGGGCGGCCCGTGGGCACGGTGGGCGGCGGGGAACTGGAACAGCAAGCCATCGCCAAGGCGCTAGAAGTGCTGCAACAACGCAAGTCTACGCTGGTGCGCTATGCCCTGATGGAAGGCGGCGGAGCCAGCACGGATGAGCGGCTGGATGCGGCCTGTGGCGGTCGAGCAACCGTGTTCTTTGACTATATCGGCTACGCCGGGCATGTCTTTATCCTGGGCGGGGGGCATGTGGGGCAGGCCATCGCCCGCCACCTTCAGCCATTGGGCCTGCACGTGACCGTGGTGGATCACCGCCCAGAGGTCGCAGAGGGATTCCAGGGAGCCAACCGGGTGATTGTCGGCAACTATGCGGCGGCCCTCGCGGACGAGAGCGTGCCCGAAGGAAGCTACTTTCTGATCACCACCCCTTCGCACGCTTTTGACTATGAGTCATTGCGCGATATCATGGCATCCAATTGGAAGCCGCGCTATGTGGGCATGTTAGGCTCGCGCCCCAAAGCCGAGTCCATGACTGCCCGCCTCGTCGAGGAACTGGGCGCCGAACGCATCAACTGGTCGGTGCTTTACTGCCCGGTGGGTCTGGATATCGGCGGCCCCAGCCCGGACGAGATCGCCATCTCGATTATCAGCGAGATACAGGCGTTGCGCTATGGCAAAAAGGGGCATAAGCATATGCGTCTTGCCTGGCCTCAGCAGTAAGCGCGTAAAGGCTCAACCCCTGACCAGGTCCATCAGGCGTACAAACAGGCCACTGACCCGCTGGCAGCCACCGCTTGCCAGCGGGCGGAGCCTGGTATAGATGATCCCATCATCACAGAAAGAGAGAGTCAGGCCATGTCAGAATTGCCGATTCGTCGTATGGGCCGCACCGAGATACGAGCCAGGGCGCTGGGCCTGGGTTGCGCCGCCTTTGGCGCAGCCCATCACACCGATCGTGACGCCATCGAGGGGGTGCGCCGCGCTATCGAGTTGGGCATCGATTTTCTGGATACCTCCCCCCACTATGGCGAGAGCGAGCGCCGCGTGGGTCTGGCCCTGGAGGGCGGCTACCGCGAACGCATCTACCTGCAAACCAAAACCGGGACGCACCCCCTGCATCGGGGGGATTTTTCCGCCGAGACGACGCGCTGGAGCGTGGAAAACAGCTTGAAGCTGCTCAAAACCGACTATTTTGACTCGGTACTGATCCACGATCCCCGCGACATCGAGGCCCCTCTGGCCCCCGGCCATGCGCTGGATGAGCTGCTGCGTATGAAGGAGGAAGGCATCGTGCGGCACGTCGGGTTGGGCTGTCGCCCTCACGACTTTCATCGCCGCGCCATCGAAACGGGCCAGATAGAGATCGTGCTGACCTTCCTCGACTATACCCTGCTCGACCAATCAGCAGCCCAGACCATTCTGCCATTGGCGAAAAAGTGGGACGTGGGCGTCATCCTCGCCAGCATCCTGGGCCTCAGTGGCACGCTGACCGGCCGCGAGCCGCAGAACCACCCACGCGCTCACGCCATGTGGAGTTGGTGCCAGGAACACAAGGTAGACATTCGCCATCTGGCGATCCAGTTCGCTATGGCCGCGCCCATCGACGGCATTGTGATGCCCGGGCCAGGCAGCAAGGAGCACGTCGAGGACGTGTACCGCTTTGCCACAACAGAGGTAGATCCGGAAATATGGCGCGCCTTCAAAGCCGAGTTCGGCGTCGGCCCCGACTTGTAGACGAGGAACCGGGCGATTGAAATCGCGGCAACCGTTGCAATCGCCAACAAGTTGGCGCGTCGCCCTTCGGCGACTGGCTCCCTAGCCTGCGAAGGCAGGCGCGCCATACATGGCGCCGTCGCCCCTGCGGCGGCTGCAAATGAACCTGCGAAGGCAGGTTTCGCAAACGTTGGTGCAGTTTCAACTGCCGATGACGGGCGAAAAAGATATATAATGATGACACCAGTGTGGGCGCTGGGAGATCGCACTCCCAGCGCCTTTTACTATGCCACCGCCCTCCGACGGCCTCGATTGAGCAATAACTCGATTGAACAGTAAAAAGTCATTGACACATGGCCCATCTTGGGTTATAATCGGTTGAACTCTTTGACACCCTCTATAGCCTCCACCGCTCCACGGTGTCTTTTTTTGTGGGCGTTCGCCCGGAAAGGAGGTGCCGTAGACCCCTTCGACCGACCGCAGCTTTGCCTTTCGTCGTGCCTGTCTACCCTTCATATTGCACGTCATGATGACCAAAGGAGGTCGGAAGCTCATGGCTCGCAAACTCTCCCGTCGTCAGTTGCTTCGACTGGGCGCGTTGTCTGCGAGTGGTGCATTGATAGGGTGCGCGCCCAAGGTTATCAAGGAAACGGTGGTCGTTAAGGAAGAGGTGGAAAAGATCGTCAAAGAGACGGTCGTTGTCACCGAAGAAAAGGTCGTTAAGGAAACCGTAGAGGTCGAAAAGGTCGTCGAGAAGGTGGTAGAGGTGGAGGTTGTACCCACCGGCCCGACCAACTCGGCGGGCGTCGTCCTCCCGGCGGACGCCTTGCCCCTGGACCAACAGGTCTGGAAGATGGGCAACGGCATGACAGCCGCCCACGGCCACGTGATGAAATCCTGCTACAACCGGCTGTGGGGCCACGCAATGTATGACGAGCCGCTGGTGGGGCTGGATTTCGACGGCAAGCCCTACCCCTGCGGATGCGAAAGCTGGCAGATATCGGAGGATGGCCTGTACTGGGACTTTATTCTCCGCAAGGAGTTGACCTTCACCGATGGCTCCCCCGTCACCGCGCATGACTGGGAGTTTACGATGAAGCGGGCCTTCCGCGATGGCTATGACTATGCCTGGTACTACTCTGACCTGAAGAACTATGCCCAGGTCGTAGCGGGCGAGATGGACGCGGATGAGTTGGGCATCGAGGCGCTCGACGATTTCACGCTCCGCATTCACACCGAACAGGTCGCGCCATACCTCCCCTCGGTGATGTGCTGGTTCCTGGTTATGTCCAAGGCAGCCTACGAGAAGCATGGCGAGAATTACGAACTCGATCCCGCAACGTTTAACGGTTCCGGCCCCTGGAGGCTGGTCAAGCTGGACCGCGCCACTGGTATCGAATGGGAGGTCAACCCCAACTACCGTGGCGTGCGTACGGTCTATTTTGAGAAGGCTACCGAAGGCCCGCTCCCCAGTGGCCTGCCCGCCTACATGGCAGGCGAAATCCCAACGTACGCGATCGGCGCCACCACGCCGCCAGGCGAGCAGGCGTTCATCAACTCCAACCCCGTCTTGCGCGCCGAGTCGCACCCAGTAGCGCCATACGTGACAAACTACCTCGGGTTCAACACTCTGCCGGGCAAATTCGCGCCCCTGGACAATCGCGACGTGCGCCTGGCACTGCTGAAAGCGATCGACAAGGAGGCACTGGTCGCGGAAATCGGCAAGGGCTTTGCCTTCCCGGCCTGGGGTATGCTGCCTCCCGGCTTCCCGAATGCTATCCCCGACAAGCTCAAAGAGCTTGACCCCAACGTATTCGATGTCGAGGCCGCGCGCCAGTTGCTTTCCAAGGCGGGCTATGCCGACGGCGCCGGGTTCCCTGTATACGAGTGGTGGTGCCGCGACGGCATTACCCCTTACGCCGAAGCCATTCAGGCAGCCTGGAAGGATACCCTCGGCATCCAGGTGAACCTCCGAGGCTCCGACTATTCCGGGTTCACACAGCAGGCGTTCACCAACAAAGAAGCGCCAATCTACTATGTGGCCTACCAGCTCGACTATTTTGATCCGGCTACCTTCCTGAACATCTGGCGCGATGGCGGACGCCACCCATGCGAGTTGCCCGAGTGGACAGAGAACTATAACAAGGCCAATTCTATCATGGACCCGGACCAGCGCTTTGAGGCGCTCCAACAGTCCGAGATCGAATTGGTCGAATCCTGCGTAATGTACGGCATCGACCAACCCTTCTCGTACAAGCTGTGGCCGTGCAACCTCGCAGGTGATGGCACCAAGCCGAACGCAAACGGTTTCTCGGCGGCATCAGGCGGCGGCGGCGTGATTGAGGCATACCAACACCTGTATTGGGCCAAGTCAGACTGCCGCGCTGCAATCCAGTAGTCCTTCACGAGCCTCGTCCCGAAGCACGCTGAGCGTCGGCTGATAAAGATTAACAAGATGCTTCGGTAACTCGACGTGCCATCTCGTAGGCAGTTGAAACTGCACCAACCCTTGCATCGCCAACAAGTTGGCGCCGCCATGCATGGCGCTGCCGCCCCTTCGGCGGCTGCAGATCAGCCCACGGAGGTGGGCTTCGCAAACGTTGCCGCGGTTTCAACCGCCCTCCTAATGGCTGTTGCCGAGCTATTCCCTGAACCCTCATCAGCCGACGCTCAGTTCCGGCTGAACGCCTGCACTCTCATCAATCGCCATAGAGGAGCAGCAAAACCATGCTCAGCTATATGTTGCGGCGTTTCGTGGGTATCGTGGTGATGCTTTTGCTCTTGTCCCTGTTCACCTTTGTCCTCTCGCGCACAGTGCCCGGCGGGCCTTGGAGCGCCTTCGCCCAGGTGCCACTGACTGACGTGCAACTCCAACAGTTCAAGGCCAAGTACGGCCTGGATAAACCCATCCTGGAGCAATACGTTGTCTGGCTTGGGCAGGCCATCCGCCTGGATTTCGGAGTGCCATTCACCGCCCCCGAAATGACCGTCACCGGCCTTATCCTCACTCTGTTACCCTATAGCGCCATCGTAGGCTTTTTGGCGTGCATCCTGGCTCTGGCGTTGGGTATCGCCCTCGGTATGGTCGCGGCAGTCAAGCAGAATGGCTGGATAGACAACGCGATTGTCACCTATGCCGTTGTCGTCGGGTCTATTCCATCATTTGTGCTGGGTTTCGTGGTCGTCTATGTGTTCGCCGCCAAGCTGCGATGGTTCCCGGCTGGCGGTTGGGGCGGCCCCGAGTCGCTCGTGCTGCCCGTTTTCGCCTATGGCTTCCCGGCGTCGGCTGGCGTCGCCCGATGGACACGCCAGTGCATGGTAGACGCCATCTCTTCAGATTACGTGCGAACCGCCTACGCCAAGGGGTTGCGTACCCCCAGCGTTATGTCGAGGCACGTCCTCCGCAACGCCCTGATCCCGATGGTCACGAGCTTTTTGCCCATGTTCCCCGGTATGATGACCGGCTCGATGTTCATCGAAAGCGTGTTCGGCCTGCCCGGCCTGGGTAAGCAGTTCGTGCTATCGAGCACCAACCGCGACTACCCTATGGTACTGGGTATCACCATCTTTTGGGCCTTGTTGATCTCGCTCACCTACTTTCTGACCGATATCCTCTACGGGGTCATTGACCCACGCGTTCGCATCATGGAGAAGGCACGATGACTACAGCCCAAGCCTCATCCCCCGCACAGGCCCTTGCGAAAGAAGCGCGTTTCGCGTCGAACTGGGTAGCTGCCTGGCGCCGCTTTCGACGCAACCCCATGTCCATGTTCGGCCTGATCTATTTCATCTTTATCCTGGTCGTGGCTGTAGGTGCTCCCGTTCTATCGCCCTATGGCTACGATGAAGTGGATATAAACGCCAGCATGGTCGGGCCGAGTTGGAAGCACCCTATGGGCACCGACATTCTGGGGCGAGACCTGCTCACGCGCATCATGTGGGGAGCGCGCCCCATGTTGCTGGTCGGCATCTTGACCAGTATCGTCGGCATGATGATCGGCGTGCCGTTGGGACTTCTGGCGGGATACCTGG
>JAAYXX010000250.1 GCA_012515695.1 Chloroflexota bacterium | reverse complement strand
GGGCGCTGCGTCAGACTGGAAATCGTGGACCAGCACCGGCTCTGGGCGGGTCTCCATGCGCTGCCATACCGACTGGCCCACTCGCTCTGTAGGCACGCGCTCCATCTGGCCGCCTGCTGTTGGCACTAGCGTGGTGATGCCCTTGCCCGGGCTGCTGGCAACCTGCAAGACGAAATCAGAAGCGTCGGCCACCAGGGCGCAATGCTGGTGGATGAGCGCGTATCGCTCGTCCATGTTCAGGTGGTCTCTTAGGAGGGCCTGGCTGAGTTTGTCGATGGCCGAAAGATCGCGCACGTGGCGACGCTCCTCGGCCAGCGAGATCATCAGCTTGCGGAGCAGCCAACCGGCGCTCAACATCACCAGCACCATGAACAGGAATAGGGGCGGGGTGGAAGCAAGATAGGCTGTGGACATCAGCACGGAGAAGGGGAGCGGGATCAACTCGACCATCAGGGAATAGGGCAGAATGCGCCGCAAAAAGGCCAACGCGCGCTCGCGTCCGTGCAGCGTCCACTCGGCTCCCGTCCAGCCAAGGTGATCTAGCACGAACCAGGTGAGCGATGCGCCGAACACGGCAGGCAGCACTTGCCAACTCACTTCTCGCAGGGGAACGGGGCCGCGCAAGGCAGCATAAACCTGGCCCGCCACGATCATCCTGGTGGCGTTCAGCCCGCCACCCCACAGGAAATAGAACAAACCCTGGATGAAGGGGTGGCCCAGCGTGCGGGTGGTGCGGGAAACCCGCATGATCTGACACAGCCCCCCGCTGATCGCGGCCACCAGCGTGCCCCCGGCGGGGCCAAAGATGAACAGGGCCGCCAGATCAACCACACCCACCAGACTGTGGGTGACGTCCTTGGTGACCTGGAAGCCGAGGCGTTTCAGGCAAGCGGAGAGCAGCACGAACAAGAGCACGTCAGACGGGGACGGCATCTCCCAGGAGGTGCGCCATAGCGCCAATAGGGCGCTCCAACCCAGCACTCCGATTCCCAACGCGTAGCACAGGAACGGCGCGGGGCGACGCGACGCGGTGGTCATACGGTTAGCATCCTTCTACAGCGGTCCCTTGTCGAGGACGACTGTCTTGCTACACGAAGGCAAAGACCTGATCAAAGCCGCATAATGTCATAATATGCATGATTTTGGGGGAAGGATTACGTAGGAAAAGCTGCCCCCCTTGGCACTGCTGGCGTCTGTGGGCCATCAACAGCACGCGCAGGCCGCTGCTGCTGATATAGGTGACATCGCTCAGGTCAACGATCAACATGCCCGGTTGCTGCTCGTGCAGCGCCAGCAGGTCTCGTTCCAATTTGTGCGAGTTTGAGGCGTCGATGCGCCCGGAAAGGGCCAGGGTCGAGTGCAGGCCGTTATTCTGTGACTCGCTCATGCCGTAGCAGCCTTTCGCCGTTGTTTGCGCATAATCACCTGATTTCCGGCTATGGGATCAGAATGAAACTCGACGCTATCCATTAGCTCGCGCATCAAAAAGATGCCCAGCCCGCCGATCTGGCGCTCCTCCAGAGGAGATTGCAGGTCGGGCTTGGGCACGCTGTCAGGGTCGAACGGGCGTCCGAAATCGGTGATGCGTACGACAAAACAGTCGCCTTCCAGGTAACAACAAACGCGGACCTCGCCGTCTTCGCGGCCCTCGTAAGCGTGCTCCATGCTGTTTGTGCAGGCTTCGTCGGTGGCCATTTGCACCTCAAAGACCTGCCGCTCATCCAGGCCCGTCAGAGCGGCGCGGTCCGAGACAAATTCGGCGATTTCGGAGAGGTTGCTCAACCGGCTCGTAACGCAGATCTCGTATTCTACGCCCATAGGGCTGCACACCTAAAAGCTGCCCACGGCCAGGGTGCTATTCTCGTATATCTCGATGATCGGGACCAGCCCCGCCAGTTCAAAGACGTGGAGCACGTTCTCCGGCACGTTCGCCAGACGCACATCTCCCCGATTCCACCGGCGGCATTCCTTGTAGGCCATCACCAGGACGCGGATGGCGGCGCTACCAAAGTATTCCACCTGGCCCATATCAATGACCAGCCGGAACATGCCCTCGTCCATCGAAGCGCGCAACACCTTTTCCAGCTCTGGGGCAGTGCTGCTGTCGAAACGACCGTCCAGTGTGATCAGGTCACAACGCTTGAGATGCTCGGTCTTGATAGCCATGAAAGCCTCCTACGGAGTTTGGTAGACAAGGAACGTCAGATTATAGCATATGTCGAGACCGACTCAAAGAGCGGGGGCCTTGGTTGTATCCGGCAGTGCGCTGCCAGATGGCGACTCGTCGGCGGCTGCGCCTTGGCGCACTGGCGCGGTGGCGGGTTGTTGGGCCTGCACCAGCCGCACGCCGACTGTGCCCAGTCCCACCATCAACCAGAACAGGCCCGCCGCATGGGGAAAGTCCAGGTTAAACAGGTAATGGTCGAAAATGCCCCCCACCAGCGCCCCGGCTACAGCCAGGGGTGGCCCCAGGAATAGCGACTCTAGCTCGGTGTTCTTGGGGCAGCGGGGGCGCGTGACAAAGAAATTAAAGAAAAAGACGCCCAGGCAGAGCAAAAAGCCGCCCAACCCGACCAGACCCATCTCTTCGCCGATGAGCAGATAGACGTTGGATACGCCCAGATAGGTGTCAATGTCGGGCGCGCCCGCAAAGCCCACGCCGAACCAGGGATAGCGGCTGATGAGGATGAGAGCGTCTTTGTACTCGCCGAATCGCATCTGGGTGGCCTGATCCTGGCCTTGCACGCCCTCGGTAAAGTGCTGCACGTAGAACTGGGCCGGGGGCAGCAGCAACAGCAGCAGGCAGACGACGATGACGATCCCCAGCACTTTGGGGTAACGCAGGATGCCCAGCAGGAACGCGGCTGCGGCAAACCCCACAAACGCCCCGCGTGAGTAGGTCAGAATCAGGCAGAGCAGCATGACCGCTGCCATGCCGATCAGCCAACCCCGCCGGATAATCGGCTTGCGGGCCAACACCTGGGTGATGGTCAGCGTGGTGACAAAGATCAGTAGCCCCCCCAGCACGTTGGGGTCCACCGAGGTAGAGGTGGCCCGCAAGGGCAATTCGGAGTTTTCCTCGATATAGCGCAGCACACCATGCCCGGAGGGGTAGCCGAATACGCGCAGCGCCGACAGTAGGCGTACGGTCAGTTCGTCGGGCAGCACGTACAGGAACACGCCCACCGCCGCCGCGCCGAATCCGGCCAGGATTAACACCAGGGTGACGGTGCGCAGGTGTTGTTGTGTGCGAACCATGTTGATTACCAGGAGGAACAGCAGCACGCTCAACAGAATCTCGCCAAAGTGACGGATGAGGTTGGCGGTGATGGTGCTATGGCTCAACCCGGCGATAAAAGACACGATGGCCAGCAAGACGAACAGGATCACGGCCAATGTGGGGCTGGTGGTGATAAACTCTTGCTTGCCCGAGGCGGCGTCCTTGGCTGTCACCAGACGGCTGATCCACACAAAGAACAAGCCCAGCAAGGCCAGGTCGAGGAATGTGGGGGTAAAGCCGATATCCACGGGCAACGCGGCAAAGGGGAGCAGGCAGATTACGCAGATGACGGCGAACAGGCCCACCATCGGAATACGCAGAATCAGGTAGGCGGCGGCCAGCCCGATGAGCGCGGCGCTGCCATACAGGCCGCCCAGCAGCCCCAACACCGCGCCCACTGGCACCCCCGCCACCAGGCAGATGGCGAGAATGGTCAGCCCGCGAACCCATCCCCGACGATGGAACAACCCTCGTTGTACAGTATCCCAACTTAGATAACGTAGCACGCGCTTCCCCTGTAGGTCGAACCAGATAGATAGGGCTATGGTAACATAAAAGGTATTTTGGGGCAAAGTGAGGGCGTTCCCGTGTGCCTGTTGCTATACCTGGCCTCCTACGATGCGGCTGCCGAGTCCGTATCGTTCTCCAGGGGAACAATACGCACCTCTACCCGGCAATTCATCGCTGTGGCGACCCGCTTCAGAAACGCCAGGCTTGGCTCCTGATCTCCGCTTCCCAGCCGGGAGATGCTGGACTGGGTTGTGCCGACCCTGGCTGCTAGTTCGGCCTGCGTTAACCCCTGCTCGATGCGACGACAGGCTACCTGGAAGGCGGGTTCTAGCGCCTCGTGTGCGGCCACAAATGCGGGATCTTGGCGCCATTTCTCAAGGATTTCGTCGTAAGGAACATCAGGACGATCACCCATTTTGGCGTCTCCTATCAATAGTCTTCCATTGATGTCGGCGATGCTCCTTGCATGCCCTTGCCTCATTATAGCAAATTTGCGATACAATGAAGATGGGCTGTTTGTTTCGGTAACCCGACGTGCCATCTCGTAGGCAGTTGAAACTGCACCAACCATTACAAAGCCGCCCTTCGGCGGCTAGGAAGCGAACCTGCGAAGGCAGGTGCGCCATGCATGGCGACGCAATGGTTGCTGCGGTTTCAACCGCCCATCCTAATGGCTATGGTATCCAGCATTCCCGCCGTAACTGACCAATATCGTTGGACATGCTAATTTGGCATCTCCACCGGCAGGCTTCCCTGCGCTGGAATCTCGCCGAATAGCACCTGGGCCAGCGCGTTCAGGGTAACGGGCACATGGCCGTAGGTTGCCAGACAGGCGCTCCCCGGCGGCATGTGCATCAGGTCATATGGCTTGTCCAGCGCGACGACGACGAGCGCACGGCCTGCCAGCGCCTCGGCCAGTTGAGCCTGCCCCGGATGAGCGGGCGCGTTGAGCGTGCCCAGGATCACTCTGTCGAAGGATGCGGCCTGCTCCACCAGTTGCGCGATTTCCTCCGCCGTGGGGTCGGGGGAACACCATACCCGCTGCGCGGCGGGCTGGTAGCGGCGCACGCTCCCCAGCGGATCGTTGGCCGCCGTCGGCCAGATCAGCAGCAGCGAGCCTTCGCGGGGGAGGGGCAGCAGCCCCTGGTCGTCGCGCAACAGGGTAATGCTGCGCCGGGCGATTTCCTCCGCCACGGCGAGGTGCGCTGGCGTGCTCACGCCGTTTTGCACCTGTTCTATCGCCACGGGCTGCCAGTTCAGCAGGCCATAGCGCGCTTTGATCGTCAGAATGCGCCGCACCGATTCGTCTAGCCGGGTGGTTGAAATCTCGCCGGATTGTACCAGGGCCAGCAGGTGGTTATAGGCTGCGCGCTGCCCGGCAGAGGTATAGTCCCAATCCGCGCCAAAGGCCAGCACGTCCGCGCCCGCCTGAAAGGCCAACGCCGCCGCTTCTGCGCCGTAGCTCTGGTTGATGGCTCCCATCGTCATCGAGTCGGTGACGATCAGGCCGTTGAACCCCAGCCGCTCGCGCAGCCAGCCCTGCAAGATGGCGGGCGACAGCGTGGCGGGCAGGGGGGAGTCGTCCAGGCTCGGCACAACCACGTGGGCGGTCATAATGGCGTCTATCCCGGCGTCAATGGCTGCCTGGAATGGCGAGAGGTCGGTGAACTGCCACTCGTCCGGCGATCTGTTCACTACAGGCAGGCTGATGTGCGAATCCACCGACGTGTGGCCGTGGCCGGGAAAGTGCTTGGCGGTGGCGATGACGCCCATCGCGGCGTACTCGCCAATCATGGCCGCGCCCAGCCGGGCCACTTCCGCCGGGGAAGAACCCAGCGAACGTATGCCGATCACCGGGTTTTCGGGATGGTCGTTCACGTCCAGCACAGGGGCCAGGTTCATGTTGATGCCCAGGGCCTTTAATTCGGTGGCGGTGACGCGGGCCATCTCGCGGGCGAGATCCTCTGAGCCAGTAGCGCCCAGGGCCATCTGGCTGGGGAACCGGGTCGCGCCATCTCGCAAGCGCACAACGGGGCCGCCCTCCTGGTCTATGGCGACGAACAGGGGCACGCCCGCGCTGTGGGTCGTGGCCTCGCGCTGGGCGTCGTTAATCAACCTGGCCACCTGCGCGGGGTTCTGGATATTGCCCGCGCTGCTGAACAGGACGATGCCGCCTATGTGATAGTCGTTGATCATCTGGCGCAGGTCGTCGGACACCTGCGGGCCTTTGAAAAACACCAGGAACAGTTGCCCCACCTTTTCTTCCAGCGTCATGGTGGCGACCAGTTGCTCTACGCGAGCGACCGGATCGAGGGGAGGGGTCGCTGTGGCAGTAGCCGTATGGGTTGGTTGCGGAGTAGCGGTGCTGGTCGGCTCCGGCGTCGCTGTAGGCGTGCTGGTGGACGTGGGCACGAGAGTACTCGTGGGCGTGGGCGTACTCGTAGGCGTGGGAGTACTTGTAGGCACGAGGGTACTCGTGGGCGTATCAGTAGATACGGGCGTATCAGTAGATACGAGCGTATCAGTAGATACGGGCGTGCCGGTGAACGTAGGCGTGCTGCTGGGCGCGGGAAGGGCACAGGCGGTCAGCAGGGCTATCAACAGGTTGATGCTACAGAGAATGCGAGCTAGTTTCTTCATCGTATCTTGTGTTTTACAAGCAATTCCTATCGTTGTCCAATCGGCCAAATGGCAGTTGGGGAGTTGGCCCCAAGCTGTCATCTTTGGACGGCAGCGCCACGCGGACGGTTCCCTCGGTATCGGGCGCATGGCAAGAAAACGAGCAGCCCTGGCACCGGGGGGCTGCTCGTTCCGCGAAAAGGAGGGAAGGTGTATCTCTAGGACTGCCAGCGCCTTTGCTGGCAACTGCTTGTCGCCGGATGGCTGCGCGCTTGCTAGATAAACAGGCTGGCGTTGGCCTTGTCCGTCTCGCCGATAAAGGTCGCCACGCCGCCGATTTCCACGCCGTCAATCAATTCTTCCTGCTTGATGCCCAT
>JAAYXX010000249.1 GCA_012515695.1 Chloroflexota bacterium | reverse complement strand
CGCCACGACCAAGCCCAATATCCAGTTGCGCGAACTGCCACCGTTGAGCATCGGGTCGCTGGAATGGGTGGGGCACGCCTGGGGCCACCTGATGATGTTCTACCAGGGCATCGTGATGCGCTGGATTTTCAACTCGTTCTATTATGTCGTTCTCGGTCTGATGTTGAGCATATTCACCGCTGTGCCCGCTGGCTACTGCCTGGCAGTGATCCGCTTTCGCGCGCGCCAGACGCTATTGTGGATCACGCTGCTGGTGATGTTGGTGCCGGGCGACGCCCTCGTGTTACCCATGTATCTGGAATTGTTCTACCTCAAGCTGGTCAACACTCCCTGGGCGCTGATTCTGCCAGCCGCCTCGTACCC
The DNA here is from genome assembly GCA_012515695.1 of Chloroflexota bacterium. Taxonomy (GTDB): domain Bacteria; phylum Chloroflexota; class Anaerolineae; order UBA1429; family UBA1429; genus JAAYXX01. Next base: position 1,629 of record JAAYXX010000249.1, on the reverse strand, counting down.
GGTGGGCGTCTACCTGACCTTCCAGTATTACAAAGCCACCCTGCCCGCCGATCTGGTGGCTGCCGCCAAGGTGGACGGCTGCTCTGACCTGCAAATGTTCTGGCATATCGGCCTGCCGTTGGCGCGCAACATCATCGGCGTGCTGGTCTTTACCCAGTTCGCCGGGCTGTGGAGCAACTTTTTCGCGGCCAGCCTGCTGATCGACTCGGCCAATTTCAAAACGCTGCCCGCGGGCATCTCGATTATCGTGGCCAACTGTGGCGGGATTCTGCCGCAGCCCATCCGATGTATCTTTCCGGAGGACGGCCACAACATCCAACGCTCCGAGATTGCGCTGCTGGGGGTCATCTCGACGCTGCCGGTGTTGATTGTGTACGCCCTGGCGCAGCGCATGGTCATTCGCGGCGCTACGGCTGGGGCTATCAAAGAGTAACAACCACGCTCAATAGTACGGGCGCGCCCGCTATAGCAGGCGCGCCCGTTTGCGCTCCGTCGCGGCCACAGCACTCGCGCAACACGCGAGGATGTGACCCACACTACCCCTTGCGGCCTAGAGCGTGCCCTGCCCTTGCAGGTAGTAATGCGCCCACCGCAGCTTGGTCTCCCAATGGGCGTCTACGCACTCGTGGTTATGGTACGGGTAGACTTCCATCTGCTTGGTGGCCTTGATCTTGTTGAACACCGCATAGACGGTGGACGGCGGGCAAATGTCATCTTGCAGGCCCACGGTCATCAACACGGGGCAACTGATCCGCTCGGCCAGATTCAGGTTGTCGAAATAGCTCAACGTGCGCCAGACCTGCTCCTCGCGCTTGGGCCAGCGCCGCAGATAATTGGCGATCTCCAGGTAGGGCATACGCATGGCAACGTCCAGCGCCCGCTTGTAGTGACACAGGTAGGGCACTTCCGGCATCGCCAGGATGGGCCGCTGATCCAGAGCAGCCACGGCCAGCGTCAGACCACCGCCCTGGCTCACCCCCATAATGCCGATGCGGCTGGCGTCCACTTCGGGGCGGCTGCACACAAAATCCAATGCCCGCACACAGTCTACATACACCCCCCGATAGTAATACTCCTCAGGGTCCATGATTCCCTGGGTCATCCAACCACTCACGTGGCCGCCGGTGTATTGGCCGGGGTCGCTGCTGTTCCCCGATTGACCGCGCACGTCCACCGCAAACACAGCATACCCCTGCAACGCCCACATCAGATAGGGATGCACCTCTCCCTTGGACCCGCTGTAGCCGTGATATTGCACCAACGTGGGCAGCGGCCCGGGCTTGTCGGGCACGATGTACCAGCCACAAATGCGCGCGCCGCGCCAGCCGTCATAGCTCACTTCGTACACCCGCGCACCAATGGCAGGGTAATCCACGGGGGTCAACTCGGCATTCAACGGGGCGGTGGCAGACTCGGCCAGGGTCTTGGCCCAAAAGTCGTCAAAATCCGGCTCTTTCGTCAATGGGGGATCGTAGACAACCAGTTCTTCCAAAGGCTTGTCGTAGAGTGGCATGGAAAATGACTCCTTTTCGTGTGTTGGGGAAGAGGTTCAGAGCATTGTTCTGCTCAATTGGCAGATTAGTTCGGCCAGCCCCGCTTGTCAAACCCGCGAAGAGGGCATGGGCGGTT
>JAAYXX010000248.1 GCA_012515695.1 Chloroflexota bacterium | reverse complement strand
CAGGCTGCGCGTATCCCACGTCTCCAGCAGGTCGTTCTCTACCTGATGGCCGTGTTCCGGCCCGATGGGATACCAGACGCCGGGATTCATGCCAGGGCCATATTCCAGCCAATACTTTTCCTGACCACCGGCGCGCGCGTTCCCCATAATGGACACGATGCCGTTCACGCCGCTCATTGCCTTGGGGCTGGTGATCGAAACATCGGTATTCGCCAGATTGGGGCCATGCACGTCACAGTAGTCATTGGGGGGCTGGGGAATCCCCTGCTCCCGCACCCAGTTGTCCGCCTCGGGCGGGAAGATGCTAAACACCTTGGTTTCCACCTGATCGGCGGGGCAATGCACTGTCGCCAGCTTGCCAGTGGCGTTACAGATGCGGAAGGGGAAATGCACGTCGTCCGTCTCTGTCGGCATGCCGCCGTCTTTCATAAAGACCTCTTGGATACGCCCGCCGGAATACGCTGTGGGCAACTTGCCCGACACGCTATCTACAATAGCCGTCTCGATGCCAGCAGGGCGCGCAAATCCCTCTACGGGGAGGCCATCGTGCAGCCAAACCATGAGGTCGTTCCAGATGGGAGCAGCCACTCGGCTTCCGTCCGCGTTTTTCATCTTCTCGTGATTGGTGTTGCCCACCCAGACGCCCACGGTGTATTGCGGGGTATACCCTACCGTCCAACCGTCGTAAAAGTCGTTCGTGGTTCCTGTTTTAACGGCTGCGGGCCGATCCTTCAACACGAGCTTGCTATTCGCGCCAAATGCCTGGGTGCGCGCCTGGTTATCTGACAGGATATCCGTAATCAGGAAGGCCACCTCTGGCCGGATCACCGGCTGGACTTCTCGCTGACCATAGTCCAGCGGGTTGCCGTTGGCGTCCGTTACCTGCAAGATAGCCACCGGATCCAACCGGCGCTCGCCCGGCTCGATCAGGCTGGCGGGGCGCGTCTGACCGACCATCGTTCCGCCATTGGCAAACACGCTAAAGCCATAGGCCATGTCCAACACGGTCACGGGATAGCCACCCAACGTGAGCGACAGGCCATAGCTCGACGCATCCAGCGTGGTGATGCCCATTGCGCGGGCTGTTCTGACCACGTTGTCGATGCCCACTTTGTGGGCCACAGCCACAGCGGGGATGTTGTACGAGCAAGCCAACGCCTGCCGCAGCAACAGCGGCCCGTGATAGTTGCGGGAAAAGTTCTCCGGCACATAGGGGACCGGGTTCGGGGGATCGGGGAAGCTGGTACGCACATCCATAATCATGGTGGCCGGGGTAAAACCCTGGGCCAACGCCGTGGCGTAGGTGAACGGCTTAAAGCTAGAGCCTGGTTGCAACGGCGATAGGGCCATATTCACCTGGCCGTCGATAGACTCGTCATGGTAATCCAGGCTGCCCACCATTGCCAGCAACTCGCCGGTTTTCGTGTCCAACACGGTGATGGCGGCATTGTGGGCATTGTGCGGCTCGCGCATCTCGGCGATTCTCGCGCGGGCGATCTCTTCCGCCTTGGCCTGCACCTCCAGGTCAATGGCTGTGATAACCTGAAGGCCGCCCCCATAGACCGCCTCGGTGCCAAAGCGCTTCTCCAGCATATCGCGCACATACAGCACATAGTGGGGCGCGACCATGTCGAACCTGGGCGGGGCAATCACCAGCGTCTCTTGTTTCGCTTCCCACGCTTCCTCGGCGGTGATATACCCCTGCAAATACATCTCGTCCAGCACAATTTCCTGGCGCTTTTTGGCCTCTTCCGGTGCGTCTATCGGGTTCAAGGCCGGGGACTGCCCGCAGGGGACGAGCATGGCCGCTTCGGCCAGCGTCAGGTCTTGCACTGGCTTGTTAAAGTAGGTCTGGGCCGCCGCCTCTACCCCATAGGCAAAGTGCCCATAGAAGATGGTGTTCAGGTACCACTCTAGAATCTTGTCGCGACCTTCCACCCCGGGGTACTTTTGCGTCAACTGGTAGGAGAGGATCACTTCCTTGACCTTGCGCACATAGCTGCGCTCAAAGCGCTCTTCGGGGGTCATGATCACGTTACGGATCAACTGCTGGCTGATAGAGGAACCTCCACCCGCGTTGACGCCTCGAAGCTCGCCCCAGATAGCGCGAGCCACCCCCTCGATGTTGATACCGGCGGGGTTGGTATAAAAGGTCTTGTCCTCCATAGCGATTGTCGCGTTACGCAGATACTCCGGGATGCTCGACAGGGGAACCTGGACGCGGCGCCCGCCATTATCGGGAATGATCTCGTACAGCAACACCTGCCCGGTACGGTCATAAATCCGGGTAGTCTTGAAATCCTTGTCAATCTGGATGCCGATTGTCTCTGCGTCAATCTCCCGATCTGCCAGATCTTGGGAGATGTCTTTGGCATAGACAGCATACACGCCAAAACCGAGACCCGCTACAAGTAGTATTACACCAACAATAGAAAATGAAAATGTCGCCAGGGCGACTAGAGCGAAGCGGAGGAGCTGTAGTCCTCCGCTCCGCTTGACAGGCCGCCTCTGACGACGAATCAGAGCGATATGCATCTATCGTCCCTCAGGGTTATGGTGCGGGCGCGTTGACATCGTCATCATAGTCTTCTTCCGGCACGCCCTCTTCGATCTCTTCTAGCGATTCGAAATCGGCAAACTCTTCCGGGGTCAAGCTGGTGCCCAGTCCGGCCAGCGCCGTCGTACCCAACGATTCAAAGGTAGGCTCTGGCTCTCTACCAATCGTTATTTTGGGCAGCGCGTCCTTCGGCTTGAAGCCGGTTCCGGCGGGAATCAGCTTGCCGATCAACACGCTCTCCTTGAGGCCGCGTAGCTCGTCAACCTTGCCTTCGATGGCTGCGTTCGCCAGCACCGTAATCGTATGCTGGAACGACGCCGCCGACAAAAAGCTGTCGGTGTTGAGCGCGGCCTTGGTGATGCCCAGCAGAACAGGCTCGGCCTTGGCAGGCTCGCCGCCCTGCTCCATGATTTCCTGGTTCATCTGCTCAAAGTCGATCCGGTCCACCAGTTCGCCCGGCAGCAGTTGGCTATCGCCGCTATTCGTCACCAGCACGCGGCGCAACATCTGCCGCACGATGATTTCGATATGCTTGTCGGCAATCGCCACACCCTGCGAGCGGTATACCTGCTGAATCTGGTTCACCAGGTATTCGCGCACCGCCTCGACACCCAGGATCGACAGGATTTCGTGCGGGTTCTTGGAACCCTCGGTGATCATGTCGCCGGGGCGAATGGTCATGCCGTCAATCACGGCCAGTCGCGCCGTCACGGGAATATCGTATTCGCGCTCTTCCCGCTCTTCATGGATGACGACGATCTTGCCTTCTTCCAGGCTGATGCGTCCGCTCGTCTTGGCGAGAATGGGGTCTTCGCCCTCGCGGGTAGCCAACTCTTGCTCTGCCTCGACCTCGTCGCCATCTTCAACCTGGATCGCATAGTTCCCCGGAACCGGGTGCTCGATGCGCTCTATGTCCGTAGCGGTAACCGTCACCCAGCGCAGGTCGCCATCAGAGCGCACAGAGACACGCCCGCCGATCTCGGCAATCACGGCTTCACCCTTGGGGCTGCGCGCCTCGAACAGCTCTTGCACACGCGGGAGACCCTGGGTGATGTCGCTGGCGCCTGCCACACCACCGGTATGGAAGGTACGCAGGGTTAGCTGCGTGCCCGGCTCACCGATGGACTGGGCCGCGACGATACCCACCGCCTCACCGATACGCACTTCGTGACCACGCCCCAGGTCGCGCCCGTAGCAACGCACGCACAGGCCGTGGCGCTGGGCACAGGTAAGCGGCGACCGGGTGTAGACGCGATTGATCTTGGCGGCTTCGATCTTTTGAACGATCTCCTCGGTCATCATCTCGTTCGCGTCGACCAATATTTCGTTGGTCTTGGTGTCGTACACGGGTGCCGCCGTAAAGCGCCCGACCAGCCGGTCGCCAAAGGGCACGCCGGATTCACGCGAGCTTGCGGCGGTGATCCAGATACCCTGGGTCGTGCCACAATCTTCTGAATTGATGATCACGTCCTGCGCCACATCCACCAGACGACGAGTCAGATAACCCGCGTCTGCCGTACGCAGGGCCGTGTCCGCCAACCCCTTGCGAGCGCCGTGCGTAGAGATAAAGTACTCCAACGCCGTCAGGCCCTCGCGGAAGTTGGACCGAATGGGCAGCGAGATAATGCGCCCAGACGGGTCAGCCATCAGACCACGCATACCGGCCAACTGCCGGATGGGGGTGATGCCGCCCTTGGTAGCGCCCGAGTTCACCATGATGCCCAGCGGGCTATACGGATCCAGGGCGTCAGACACTGCCTCGGTCACTTCTTCCGTGGCTTCGGTCCACAGCTCGACTGTTTTGACATAGCGCTCGTTATCGGTGATGAGGCCCCGCCGATACTGGCGCTCGACCTCGGCCACGCGCAAGTTCACGTCATCCAGGATAACCGCCTTTTTCTCTGGCACCTGGATGTCGTCAATGGCGATGGTCGTACCAGACCGCATGGCGTACTCAAAGCCGATTTCCTTGATGGCGTCCACCAGGTCGGCGGTGCCTTCCTGGCCGAGCTTCTGATAGCCCTCGGCCACCAGCTTCTTGAGGCCGCTCTTGTCTAGCACGGTGTTCACAAACCGCAATTCTTCCGGCAGGATCGAGTTAAAGATCACGCGACCCACCGTCGTATCAAGGATGGTAGCTGGCTGCCGCTTGGACGGCTGGTACGCCAGCTTGATCTTGGCATGGATGTGAACCTGGCCCAACTCGTAGGCCAGTTGCACTTCCTCGAACGAGGAAAAAGCCATGCCCTCGCCCTTCATCCCGTCGCGTTCCAGCGTCAGGTAGTAGCAACCCAGCACCATATCCTTGGCCGGGCCGACTTCTGGCTCGCCGTTGGCCGGGCGGAGCAGGTTGCGGCTGGACAACATCAGCTCGCGGGCCTCACGGATAGCGGCCTCGGATAGCGGCACATGCACAGCCATCTGGTCCCCGTCAAAGTCTGCGTTAAACGCCGAACAGACCAGCGGGTGAATATGGATGGCGCTCCCCTCGATCAACACCGGCTCGAACGCCTGAATACCCAGGCGGTGCAGCGTCGGCGCGCGGTTGAGCAGCACTGGCCGGGTCTTGATCACCTCTTCCAGCACTTCCCAGACCTCTGGGACTTCGCGCTCGATGAGCCGCTTGGCCCCCTTGACGTTGATCGCGTGGTTGTATTCCACCAGCTTTTGCATGACGAACGGGCGGAACAATTCCAGCGCCATCCGCTTGGGCAGGCCACACTGCGACAGCTTCAGGTGGGGGCCAACCACGATTACCGAACGCCCGGAATAGTCCACGCGCTTGCCCAGCAGGTTGCGGCGGAAGCGCCCCTGCTTGCCCTTGAGCATATCAGACAAGGACTTGAGCTGGCGGCGGCCACGCAAAGAGATAGCCTTGCCACGGCGGCTGTTGTCAATCAGCGAGTCTACAGCCTCTTGCAGCATGCGCTTCTCGTTACGCACGATTACTTCTGGCGCTTGCAGCTTGATCAGGTGCTTGAGTCGGTTATTCCGGTTGACCACGCGCCTGTACAGATCGTTCAGGTCGCTGGTGGCAAACCGCCCACCATCCAACTGCACCATCGGGCGCAGGGCAGGCGGAATAACCGGCAACACCTTGAGAATCATCCACTCGGGCCGGTTGCCCGACTTGCGCAGGGCCTCGACCACTTGCAGGCGCTTGATGGCCTTCTTTTTGCGCTGCTTCGAGCGGGTCGTCTTGATTTCCTGATGCAGTTCCTCGGCCATCTTGTCCAGATCAATCTCGGAAACGATGTTATACACCGCCTCCGCGCCCATGCTGGCCTGGAACACGCGGCCCCACTTGTCGCGCAGTTCGCGGTAACGGGTCTCGTTGAGCAACTGCTTGGGCCGCAGCGCCATCAAATCTTCCCGTTCCTCTTCATACCGCGCGCGAATCTCTTCGATGCGGCGGTCAATGGCAACCTGGACGATCTCGCGGCGCCTTTCCGCCTCGCTGGTGGCCTGCGTTTCCTTGGTGTCCACCGGCTTGAGCAGGCGATCCTTCTCCATAGAGAACTGCTCTTCGATCCGGCTCAACTCGTCCTGCACAATCTTGTTGAACGAGGCAATATGCTCTCGCCGGATAATTTCCCCTTCGGGGATAATCAACGTCTCGGTAGGGGCAAAGAGCACATCCTTGGGGGCCGGTTTGTCTCGATTTGCCTCGAGGGTTTCCCGCGTGCGCGTGGCCTCGCTCATCATCTCCTCGATGGCCTGATCGCGGCGCTGCTGGATATCCTCGTCTACTTCCTGCTCTCTGGCTTCAGCGGCTTCGACTTGCTCGCGGAGCTGGCTATCAATGGACTCGAGTTCGCCTTGCTGCTCCTTGGTGAGGCGCGAGATTTCGCGCTCCATCTCTTCATCGAGCCGACGCAAGGCACGCTCGCGAGCGGCTTCATCAATAGAAGTGATTACATACTGTGCGTAATAAAGCACACGATCCAGATTGCGTTGAGATATATTCAATAAAAGGCCGAGATAACTCGGCGAGCGGCGTGTATACCAAATGTGGGCGATTGGCGTAGCCAGTTCAATGTGGCCCATCCTTTCGCGACGCACACGCGAATGGGTGACTTCGACACCACACTTATCGCACTTGATCCCGCGGAAGCGAACCTTTTTGTACTTGCCGCAGTAGCATTGCCAGTCCTTCGTTGGACCAAAGATTGCCTCGCAGAACAGGCCATCCTTTTCGGGACGAAGTCGGCGGTAGTTGATAGTCTCTGGTTTCGTTACCTCCCCAAATGACCATGAGCGAATCTGTTCCGGAGAAGCCAAGCTGATCCGCAAGCTGCTAATTTCATTAAGTTCCAATTCGCCCTCCTGTTGCAGAGACCTGAAAGAAAAACCGCTCATCCAATGTCTGAACAGCACAAAAAGTCCCGGCTAACTTGTTCCGTTTCTGCGATGACGGATAAGAAACCGAGACTCCTACCATAGAGTATGGTGGCACATTTGCCAAGATTTCTGGCTGGTCAAACAATAATTTCTGGCTGGTCAGACAATAGATGAGTATCAGCAAAGGACATTTTCCACGAAAAGACATTATACGCCGCTTGCGCTACCCTGTCAAATATCGTCGCGGAAAGCTTACGAGAGTATAATCACTTGCCCGATGGGGCGACGGGCAACATTTGACGAACGTGCCCGAAACAGGCTATTATGCGGAATGCAAACTATGGTCATACAGCACATGAAACGCTCTCTCTATCTGGCAATTATACTCCTGGCCTGCCTGGGGCTGGTAAATAGCGCCCTGGTCGTGCACGCCGCCCCAGCGCAACAAGCAGCGCCGCCTCCCTCCGCTACGACCGTGTCGCTGCTCCCCGTGAATGGCCCTGGCTTTGTCCGGCTGGTGGCCTATGTGCTGCGGACGGAACTGGCCTGCGAGGACGGCGGCTGCGCGGTGCGCGTGCGGCAAAGTTACCGCCTGCACAACCGCGACCGGGCGCAGGAAGCTCATTTGCGCCTGACGCTGCCCGTCAGCGGCCAGGCATTGGCGCAAGCCCCTGCTCTAACAGACGCACGAGGCACCGCTATCGTTCCGGCCTCGCAAACGGATTCCGGCGATCCCATCTGGGAATTGACGCTGGGGCGCAACGAGCAGCGGGAGCTGGTTCTGTCGTATACCCACGCGCTCGACGCGCTCCCCTTTGTTCGCTGGGCGGCGGACCTGCCGGCGCTGGCCCCGTGGGGTGGCGTGGACGGTGCGCGTATCGAGTTCGGGCTGCCCCACTATCTGCCCGAAAACGCCTTCATGCATGTCGAGCCGAGCAATTACCTGCCAGAAGCCGCCTCGCTGATGTGGGAATACGAGCAGCCGCCGGATCTGCCCCCCATACAGGTCTGGATGTACGCTCCCGCTACGTGGGACAGGCTGTCAACCCTGCAAGCAACTAACGCGCACCATGAGCTGGCCGGGCTGTATGCCGAGTTGGCTCAGGCTGCCGGGCAAGAGGGCCTCCCCTGGCCCGATCCGTTCGATCAGATTGTGGCCGAGCTACAGGCGGCCATCCAGGCGGACCCCAATCAGACGGCGGCGCGCATGGACCTAGCGAAAGCGTATCGGCAGCGGGCCGACCAACAGCCCGACCTGCGCCTCAACTATCTGATCCTTTCGGCCCAAGAGTTGGCCCACCTGCTGGAGCTTGAGCCGAACAACGCGGAACTGGCCGAGCAGTTGAGCCAGTCATACTATGAGGCGGCCACGCTCGCCAGCCAGGCGCACGACCCCGCCGGGGCTTTGCTCTATCTCAAAAAAGCCTCCGAGGTCCCCGGCACGCAAATGGACGAGATTGCGCGCACCAAAGAAGACCTGACGCTGCGCTGGGCCGTGGAACTGGCCGACCAGGGGCAGGTGCAAGAGGCGCTGGAGCTACTGGCCGACATGGTGCCGCCTCAGGTCACGGATACCATCGTGCGCTATGCCCCGCCCTTTACCGCCATCCATACTGAGGTCACGCTAACCCCCACAGACCGGATGGCCCGCTACGACCTGACGCTGTACGCGCCAGTAGCCGAACGCACGCTCGCCCGCCTGCAAGCTCTTGCCGATCAACTGGCCGCTACCGATGGCGTCTCTGCGAGCCTGCAACTGGCCGAGGAACATGCCACGCTGGAGGTGCGCGTGCTCTATGCAACCGTGGCCCACCTTCAACAGCAAGCCGCGGCCTTGCGCCAGGCCCTGGCCCCGAACGCGGATTTCCTGTCTACCAACCTCGCCGCCGCATGGGAGGCCACGCCCGATCTATACGCCCTGGAGCAGGAATTGTGGTATGACCGCTACTCGTATCAGGAGCAGGCTGGAGCCAACTCGCTTCAGGCCGCCTGGGACGATCAGTCGCAATACATCGGCTGGCGGACGGTGGAGCTGCGCACGACGGAAACCGCTTCCGAGCGGGAGCAATTGGAGCAACGGCTGGCGCTGCTCGCCTTGCAGGAGCAACGTGCCGTCTGGGAGCAACTCCCCACGGGGAGCTATACTGTCTATCAGGTGGAGTATGTCGACGGCCCCTTTGCGCCCCAAGACCTGCGCTGGCTGGTTCCCTGGGGCCATACGCGCAATCTCCAATTCGCGCATACAGTCTACCACTGGAACATCATCTTGCCGGTGACGGGCGGGGCGGTGCTGCTCGTGCTGGTCCTCCTGTTCCTGCTGGCCCATCGCAGGCGACGAGCCAATTAACCGCGCGGTAGCCGCGCCATCGTGGCGCGCTCCGTGGAAGGGAATTGGACCGCCGCCATCCTTGGCTAATGGTGCTAACTTTTCGCGGATCAAGTGGTGGGGCAAGATCGGAGTTGCCCTCATCCGCCCTTCGGGCATCGGCATACCTGCCGCTTTCTCCCAGGGGGAGAAGGCGGTACCGGCTGGAAGCCGGCGGTCCGATGCTCGCCTGGGACTGAATGTCCCGGGCTGCGGAAAGAGGAAACCCGTTAGAAACGGGTTAGGGATAGTCTAACGCACTTGGTGCATTTTGTTTTATACAGCCAGCGGCATGTATGCCGAGCACTTTCAGTGCGGGGCCAGTAGCGCGGGGCTAACAACAGAGGCCGCCAGAAATGGCGGCCTCTTGATATTCCGTTCCCCTTAGCCGGGGTCAGTTTTGGCTCCAGGCCGCGTCGTCAATCAGCGCCTCGATAGGCTGCGCCTCGGTGCTGTGCTGCGCCTTGATCCAGTCAATCACCGGCTGACGCCAGAGAATGCTGGTCTCGTAAGGCTCCGGGTCATACTTTTGGAAGGGATAGTCGTCGCTGTAATACATATAATCAGTCACCAGCAGTTGATACACGCCGTCCGGCTTGAGCGGGGTTCCATCTTTCAGCGTGATCTTGTTTCCTTTCTGCCGGACTCCTCCGACCACTATTGCATCCCCCGCCTTTTGGAGAACGGCCTGCAGCTGCTCGCCGGTCACGTCCAGCGCGAGGAGGCTGTTGTCAAAGGGGAACACCCCCACCACGTCGCCCACGGTGATCTCGCCCTGGTCAATGCCAGCGCGAAAGCCGCCCGTGTTGCTCATCGCCACCGTCGCGCTGGGATAGGCCCACAGCCAGCTATCCACCAGCAGGTTATGCATCTCGGCAGACCGCCGATCAATCCCCTTGGCGGTATAGCCGATCACCTCACCCAGCACCACGTCCACCCGCTCGGCCCACTTGTCGAGGATGGCCGACACCTCCGCAGGCGGCGTTCGGCTGTCGTCCGATTTGTTCACCGCCACGCTGATCGTCTCTTGCTCGCTTTCCACCACTTGCTGCGTCGCGGGGTCGTACACCAGCCGCACCTGGATATAATCCTCCCAGCTTCCGCCACTGGTAGCGACTAACGCCCCGCCCGAAGCGCTGGTGCGCGTCCGGTGATCGTGACCGCCCAAGAACAGGGCGATGTCTAGCTCCTTCACCTGCTCGGCCAACACAACCAAATCCTGGCCGGGGATGTGCGAAAGCACCACCAGCACCTCCGCGCCCTGCTCGCGCACCACGGGAACCCAATGCTCGAGCGCCGGTGCATAGTCCCCAAACTCTAGCCCTGTCAGGTTCAGCGTCGAGGTCACGCTGGGAGTGTTCTCATAAGCCAACCCGATGATGCCCACCGTCACGCCGTTCACCTCGGTCAGCAGGTAGGGCTGCACCCAATCGGGCGTTTCCGTAGTCCCCTCCCGATAGAGGTTGGCCGCCAGATAAGGGTACTGCGCCTGGCCGATGCGCTTGATCAGCACATCCCGCCCAAAATCAAACTCGTGATTGCCTATGACAGTAGCGCGATACCCCAGCGCGTTCATCACCTCCACCACCGGCTCCCCCTCGAACCAGGTCGAAATGGCCGGACCCGTCCAGCTATCGCCCCCGCTCAACAGGAGCGTGTTCGTTGCCGGGTCGTGGGGATTGTGGCCGTTCGCCAGCCAGATGGCCGCCGCATAGCCCGCGCCCCCGCGCCACGACTTCTGGTTCTCGGTGGGCAGCAAATAGCCATGTTCATCGTTCGTGTGCAAGACAATGATCTCGCGCAGCCCCGTGACAGGCTCTTGAGACGCGGCAGGCAATGGAGCGGCCTGCCGCGTCACCTTTGGCGTTGCCGTAGGGGCGGCAGTAGCCGGAGCCACGGTAGACGTAGCAGCCACCGCCGTGGCGGTGGATTCGCCAATCACCGGCGGCTCGGCAGGCTCTGGTCGGGTCAGTTGGCGGCCAACCCAGATGACCAGCAAAACGGCGATCAGCAGCAGCGTCTGGCGTGGCGTCAGGCGCGTGCCAGCGCGGGTACTGCGACGCGATGTAGACATGGCGCGCTCCAATGGTGGGATGGGATGAAGCGTCTTTTAGCGGGTCAGCCACGCTCCATCAACAACAACCACCGACCCGTGGCAATAGTTGGCGGCATCCGAAGCCAAAAAGACCGCCGCGCCCTGGAGGTCTTCCGGCGTCCCCCAACGGCCAGCAGGGATGCGGGAAAGGATGGCCGGGCAGCGCACCGGATCGTTGACCAGCGCCTCGTTCAAGTCGGTCAGCATATAGCCCGGCGCGATAGCGTTCACGTTAATATTCTTGGCAGCCCACTCGTTGGCAAACTCGCGGGTGAGGCCCAGAACGGCGTGCTTGGAGGCGGTATACGGCGGCACCAGAATGCCCCCCTGGAACGAAAGCGCCGACGCGACATTGATGATCTTGCCGCCGCCCTGTTCGAGGAAACGGCGGGCCGCCGCTTGCGACAGGAACATGACGCATTTCAGGTTCACCTGCATCACCGTTTCCCAGTCTTCCTCCGGGAACTCGGCGGCTGGGTGGCGAATATTGATTCCGGCATTGTTCACCAGGATGTCAATGCGCCCCAACTCTTGCACCGTGCGCTCCACCAGCGCGTCCAGGTCTGCCACGCTGGCCTTTGCCAGATCGCAGGGCAGGCTCAAAAAGCGGCGGCCCAATGCCTTTACCTTTTGGGCGGTATCCTCGCACGCGCCGCGAGAGACCGCCGCGATGTCGGCCCCGGCCTCTGCCAGCCCCAGGGCGATGCCTTGCCCCAGCCCCCGGCTCGCGCCAGTTACCAGTGCCACTTTGCCTTCCAACGAGAATTTGTCGAGTATCATGCCGTGTCCTTTCTATAGTGGAATGCTTGCCGTCGCGTCCTGGACAACGCCCTATAGCTGCACCACCCACACCGGCACAAACATATCCGGGGCCAGCAACGACCCGCTGGCTGCCGTGGGGTTCTCCTGGGCGATGCCGTGCAGCCCGTGCGAGCCAACAATCAGCAGCAGGGTATCCGATGGCAGCGCCTCGATGATGGCGTGCAGGCGAGCGTCCACCGTCGTCAGCGCCGCTTTTTCCTCATCCGATGACACCCCATAATCGCGGGCCACCTGTTCCAGCCCGCCCATATGCACAAGCAGCAGGTCGGGCATCTGCTCACGGATTACCGACAACGCCTGTTGCAGGGTGGCTTCGCCGGGCAGCGTACCCTCCGCAGCGTCCTGCTCCGGCCCCATCGTGGTGGTGGCAGGCAGTTCCAGGGTCGGCTCGGACAGGTGGACGACCAGACTGGTCTTATTAGCCTCGGTCAGTGCGTCGAAAATCGTGTCCACGTCACCCAAGGGCGCGCCAGGCTGTAGCACCCCGTTACGTTCGGGCGCGGCCCCCGTCGCCAGGGCAGCCAGCGCCACTTGCGGCACGCTGGGGTAAACGGTCACGCCTAGTTGGGGCATTCCCAGGCTATCCAACAGGGGGGTAATCCGTTGCCCTCGCACTTGCTGGTAACGACGATAGCCCAGGCCATCCACGGCGACGATAGCCACGTGCTGCGCGCTGAATTTGCCCAGGCTGTGACCCGTCGTCTGCTTGGGCGAGCGCACTTGCAGCGCCCCGGCAACCGTCGGGGCCAGGTCCGTCAGTCGCACGCGCGCCTGCGCCGCTTCGGGCGGGGGGAGCAATTGGATCTCGCTCGCCTCGTAAACCTGCTGATCAATCTGCACCTTGCCATTCGCCAGCAGCCAGGCCCGCTGCCGCACATCGAACCAGTGGAAGGTTTCCCCCTCCACCTCGATGCTGTCCACCGATTCTATCCCGCTGTGCCAAAGCATACGCTCCAGCGGCAGAGCGTCCTTTTGCTCCGGTGGCGTCGCTTTGGCGATCTGCTGCCAGGTTTCATGCGTCACAATGCGCGCATCCCCGTTTTGCGTACGAAGGGTGAATTCCCACTTGGGCGCGCAGCCAATCAAGGATAGGACAACCAGCCCTACGCCAACCAGCGGCAACAACCAGCGAAGACGGGACTGCGATCTCATGCTACCTCGTTTCAGGTTCTCACGAATGTGTATTGTTGACATTAGCAACGAGCGAGCCAGCGCCGCGAAACGCTGGCTCGCCGTCGAGTTATCAATCTATACGGCTTTAAGACGACCAGACTACCATGCCCGGTATGTGTGGGTTCTTGAGGTTCTCGTGAAAAGGCAGGACGCGCACCGCGTACCCGTGCAGGCCCGTCTTGGAGGAGGCAAAGACCCCCTGGTACACATACGTGTTGGCGCCTTCTTTGCTCTGGCGGGCCATCGGCACAACCTCGGCTTCTATGATCTCGCCCTGAGGCGTCACGATGCCGTGGTAGATTTGCACCGCCACGTCTTCCGGCTGCAATGCCCCCAGCGACACCCATGCCGTCAGGTTGATCTCTGTCCCTACCGGCAGGCCATCGTGGGCATTCTCCTGAATGCTCTCGATTCGCACTTCGCCCCAGTGCTGGCGGATCTTGATCAGCCAGGCGGCCAGCTCTTTGGCCCGGCGGGCCTCGTCGGCGCCCAGGAGGAGATGCTGCTCCGCAGCGGGCAGGTATAGCCGGGTAGCATAGTCCTGCACCATGCGGTCGGTGTTAAACTCGGGGGCAATCGCTCGAATCGAGTTCTTCATCTTGCGAATCCAGGCACGCGGCAGCCCGTCCGCGCCGCGATCATAGAACAGCGGCACGACCTCTTTTTCCAGCATATTATACAGGGCCTGCGCTTCGATTTGGTCCCAATACTGGACATCATCGTACGTCTCGCCCTGGCCGATGCGCCACCCCACGCTGGGGTTATACGCCTCGCACCACCACCCGTCGCACGTGGAAAGGTTCAGCACGCCGTTCAGGGCGGCCTTCATCCCGCTGGTGCCGCTGGCCTCCATCCCCACGCGGGGATTGTTCAGCCACACATCCACGCCCTGCACCATGTAGCGGGCCAGCGCCATGTCATAATCCTCTAAAAAGATGATGTGATGCCGCAAATCCTCGCGCCGGGAATAGTGGACGATCTGCCGGATAAACTCTTTGCCTGGGTTATCGCGGGGATGGGCCTTGCCAGCAAAGATAATCTGCACCGGCCTATCCGCCTGATTCAGAATGCGAGACAGGCGATCCACATCGGTAAACAGCAGCGCAGCCCGCTTGTAGGTGGCAAAACGCCGGGCAAAGCCGATGGTCAGCGCATCAGGATGCAACACTTCTGACGCGATAGCCACCTCGGCGGGGGGCGCGCCATGCCGCTCTAGCTGATAGCGCAGCCGCTCGCGGGCCACCGAGACCATCCGCTCTCGCCTGCGCTCGTGCGTGCGCCACAATTCCTCGTCAGGGATGCGCTCTACCCGCTCCCAGACCGTCTTGTCGGCGGGCCTATCAATCCAGCGCGGCCCCAGATAGCGCACGTACAGGCTGGACAAATCCCCAGATATCCATGACCGAGAGTGGATGCCGTTGGTGATGGAGGTGATGGGCACTTCGTTTTCAGGCGTATGCGGCCACAACTCCTGCCACATTGCGCGGGCAGTTGCGCCGTGAATCCGGCTTACGCCGTTGGCGCTATCGGCCAGACGCAGAGCCAGGACGGCCATCGAAAAGTTCTCTTCGGGATGGTAATGCGGCCGCCGCCCAAGCTGCAAGAACGCCTCTCGGCTCAGGCCCAGCTCTTCCCGGTAGTTGGCAAAATACTGATCTATCAAATAAGGCGGGAAAAGATCGATTCCGGCGGGCACAGGCGTGTGCGTGGTAAACACGTTGCCTGATGCGACCAACTCGCGGGCTTCGGCAAAGGTAAGGTGCTGCTCTTGCATAGCCATGCGGACCCGTTCCAACCCCAGGAACGCCGAATGCCCTTCGTTCATGTGACAGATGGTCGGGCGAACGCCCACCGCAGTCAAGGCCCGCATTCCGCCAATGCCCAGCATGATCTCCTGGCGGATACGCATATCCAGGTCGCCGCCATAGAGCTGGTCGGTAATATCCCGATACTCTGGACGGTTTACCTCCAGGTTGGTATCCAACAAATACAGCGGCACCCGGCCCACCTGCACACGCCAGACCTGCGCAGTCACCATTTGGGCGGGGTATTCCACCTGCACAGTCACCGGCTTGCCATCGCTGCCCAACACCAGCTCGATGGGCATGGTGTGAAAATCGTTTACAGGATAAAGCTCTTGCTGCCAGCCGTCTGCGTTGAGATACTGGCGGAAATAGCCCTCCTGATACAAGAGGCCAACCCCGGCCAGGGGCAAGCCCAGGTCGCTGGCCGACTTTAAGTGGTCTCCGGCGAGCACGCCCAAACCACCCGAATACATGGGCAGCGACTCGGTCAGCCCAAACTCGGCGGAAAAGTAGGCGATCTGGAAATCGGGGGGCACCTGGGGGGCGATATGCTGGTTGTACCAGGTATCGGTTTTGCTAATATAGCGGTTAAAAGTCTGATAGACTCGCATCATATGAGACAGGAACCCGTCATCATTGGCAGCTTCCTGCAATCTATCCTGAGAGATGCGCCCCAGGATCAGCACCGGATTATGTCCAGACTCCTCCCATAAATCATGATCGAGTCTACGGAACAGGTCCACCGCATCTGGGTTCCACGACCACCAGATGTTATAGGCCAGGTCTCGTAGTGGAACCAGGCGAGGTGGTAGGGAGGGAACCACGGTGAACTGTCGGTAAGGACGTACCATACTACTCCTATTCTGAATGCGCCTCTGAACAGTAATCAACTATCAAAGCATCGTTCCCGATGAACGATATCTACCCGTCATTATAATTTAGCCCAGCAGTAGCGCCAAGTTTGCCGTTTGTGGCGCGCTAGTTGGACCGCCGGCTTCCAGCCGGCAGAGTACAAGCCGCCAAGGATGGCGATGGTCCAATTCCCTACCCCGCATAGCAGTAGGCGCAGCGGTGACAGCGGCTCCAGTTGCCATACATACCCACGTCGAAATAGGGCACACAGCCGCAGCCCGGCCTGCTCCCCCGGAAAGGCGCTCGCGGCGGGCGCTGCCCCGACAGCGCCGCAAACCATTCGTAATCCCCACAGGCAGCAACCCGCAATCCCGGCACGCGCCCCGCCAGCCCCGCCGACTCGGCGCAGCAGCCCAGCGCAATGCCCTGCTCGGCGGCAATCTCGACCAACTCGCGGGCCACCGCCTCTTTCCAACCCGCGTCATAGCCGGGCATCCCCTCCGCCCAGCCAGGCAGTAACGCCTGCAAGCGGCGGTCCACCCGCTTATAGTGGCCCGGCGCAGCGACAAAGTTGATCACCCCCCGGCTGATACCCGCCTCTGCCGCCTGGCGCGCCAGCGTGGTAAAGCGTTCGGGCGAATGGACGGAGGGAAGAATGGGGTCATAGCGCCAGGTAATATGCGCGGCCCCGCCCAGCAGCCAGGCCAGCCGAGGGAGGGCGCGCAACCCGTCCGCAGGCACTAGCGGTTCCCAGGGCGTGCCCGCCAGCCCCGTTACGGTAACCTGTGCTGCTACCGTCGTCCCCGCGTCCATTAGCTCCCGCAGCAAATCCTGGCCGAGTGCCAGCACCCCGGCGGGGTTCTTGGTCCACACCTGCACGATCCAGGGCGCTCCATACGCATCGCGCACATCCCGCAGGCGCTCCCACACAATGGACGCGCGGGCCGGGTCTGTCCGGCGGGTCAAGTCAATCACGGTGGCAGCGCCCACCCGCCGGGCGTATGCCTCGTAATCCGCTAGACGGTAGACGAGGCCCATAATTCCGCTTCCAGATCGCCAACCGGCTCCCCGCCCATAAAGACACCAGTCAGGTTCAAGGTGGCCCGATCGAGGATCACCAGGTCGGCGGGGTATCCGGGGGCCAGCTTGCCCACCCGATCATCCACTCCCAGGATGCGCGCCGGGGTAAGGGTCGCCATCTGCAAGGCATCGCCCAGAGCCAAGCCCACCACCTGCACGACATGCT
>JAAYXX010000247.1 GCA_012515695.1 Chloroflexota bacterium | reverse complement strand
CTGTTACCGAGCTATTTTGTTAAAACATCATATGCGCGTGTGTATAAAAAGAACCTGTGGCACAATCTGCCACAGGTTCCAGATGGCGTCAATCGCTAGTTGACGCGGTGGAATAGTGCGTCCGCTATGTTATTGCGCCCGCAAGTACTGCTTGGCGGCCCACAGGAAGGTACCGTTGATGCTGACCTTGGTCCACACGATGCCATCAGCCGTCTGGTCGATGCCTGTCGCGCCGAGGATGGTGCCCTGCGGGACGATTCGCTTGATGGCAAAGGACAGGCCCGGACCTGACCGCAGGCGCAGACCGGCGGAGGCGGTCACAACGAGCGTCCCCGTTGTGGCGGGCGGAGGCGTCGGGGCGTTGCCCAGGTAAGCGGACGCGGCATAGCCGTCGAAGGCGACTCCACCGCGGAACACGCGCAGCAGGGTCCAGCTAATCCCCTGGTTTACAACGGGCGTGGCTAGAGGATAGACCGTCTCGCCAGGGCGCAGGGTCAGGATCACCGCGCCGGTCAGGCTAGGGCTTTTGCGGAGCCTCAGGCCGAGCGAGGCCGTCACCGTGGTAGGCGGGAACTGGCTGGGTGGCGGTGTCGAAGGGGGCGGTGCGACTTTGGCAGGGGCGATCACGCCGCAGCCGATGATGCCGCTGGCCTTGCTCGTGTCCGCATAGATCAGCACAGAACTGCCCGTGTTATCGAGCAATCGGTTGAAGGTGATGACGTTGGTGGTGACCCGATAGTTGGCGCTGCCGTCGGGGAAGAACTGGATATTGGGCAGCACGGCGACTTCGGCCCCAGAGCAGTTAAAGCTGGGGGGGCAGCATTGCCCGATCTCGCCGATGGCGAGGCGGCGGTCGCCTCCCTGGGGGTTAAAGCCGCTTACCTGGACTGCGACAGTCACTTCGCCGGTGGCCTCCTGGGTAAAGGTGGCCGTCCCCATCACGACCCCGTTGACGTTGACGATGGTGGCCGTGAGGACGTTGGCGGGCGCTGCGAGAGCAGCCGGGGGCAAAACCAGGCCGAGCAGAAGGGCCGCCAGGGTGAGCGCCAGTATTATCGGCTTGCGGGCGGAAAGCAGTCTCACTGCTGACATGATGGGTCTCCTTTCGTGTGTCATGCGAGCGGGATGCTCGTGAACGGCATGGCGGTTTGTACTTGAATGGACCAACCAGGTATTTGAGACTATGAGGGTGGCCCCTCCATTCTATCAAGCGGTGGCCGGTGCAGATGCCTGCTGAACCCGGTGGCTACTCACTGTTCAATCCCTTTATCAACACAGTATAGCACTATGCCCTTGCTGTCAAGGGCTTGCTTTGTCTTGCCAGGTTGGGCGCCTGGTTGGGCTGGACCCGCACCCACAGCCAAAAACAGAGAGGGACACGCCCGGTCGGTGGGTATGTCCCTCGCGTTTGCTTAAGCGTCCCGTCCCCTATGAGCAAAGTGGATGGTTTACAGGGTTTGAGGCGGTGCTGTGGAGTGGGAACTCTGTAGTTGGTAAGGGTGATGTCTGTCTGCTATCGGCGTGTCGGACACGGGACGGGACGCTAGAAGCAAAGGGGTGGGCTGCGATGATTGCGCTTGGTTCAGTAAGGGGTGTCTGCGATGCTGCTACGATGAATGTGCGATAGAGTACGATCCCCCCTTGCTTCACACTAAGGATAGCACCTTTTTTTGAATGCAACGTTAAAAAAACGTTAAGAATGGATGAAAGCATTTTCACATACCCGTTGTTTGGTGGGCCGTCCTCTCGTTGACATCCGGGCAGCGAATCCAGTATAACGTACAGGGGTATGGCTGGAGTGCGAGTTATATGGTGCAGCCCGTGAGTATCAAAAGAGCGGATGACGGTGTACAATCGTAAAAAGTCCAGGCGATGGTCCTTGTTTGCCATGTTTCTGTTCCTGTATGTGTTCTCGCTCTTTTTCATTGGGCTGAAGCAATGGGAATTGTGGGCGCTGGTGCTGATCGTGCTGTGGGCTCGCTGGTGCTTGCGAACCTGAGATGATGCTGCGGGCCGCGTTGCTGTTGCAGAACAGCAACCGCCGGGAGGGCAGCCCTGAAGCTGATGTCGCGTTGGATGGTCGGACGAGTGACCCGCTGCCCTTGCGCTGCTGATCTGAGCCGCCCCGCGCATCTGGCTGTTTGCCTTGGGTGGAATTGCTGTTATGATAGGCCCCTGAACCCCAGGGGGGCGGTCAGTCTGTGCCCCAGACGCCTGGCCTGGTTCTGCCTGGTGACAGGGCGCGTATGTCGGGTTGAGCGAATCCTACGAGGGAGATGAACAATGAAGATCACTGATCTCAAGCTGCATGTCATCGAGTTTCCGGATCAGATGGGGACTGTGCTCACCATCCAGCAGGTGGAGGGGCTGAATCGCATCCAGTACACGCACCACTACAAGCGGACCGAGCGTCCACGGCGTTCGTATGTGCTGCGCGTACAGACGGACGAGGGGGTCGAGGGTATCTGCGATGTGGACGCCTCGACGTGCGTGGGGCCGGTCGAGCAGATGGTGGAGCTACTGCGGGCCAACGTGCTGGGCGAGGATGCCTTTGACCGTGAGGGGATCTTTCAAAAGCTGCACCTGGGCACGCGCTGGGTCTACCAGAAGCCGGGCTGGTTTGGGGCGCTGGACAACTGCCTGTGGG
>JAAYXX010000246.1 GCA_012515695.1 Chloroflexota bacterium | reverse complement strand
TGGCCTGGGGGCAATTGGTGCGCGTGTTCCAGATTTGCGCGGACCATGCCGCCAAGCACGGCATCGTCATGGCTATCGAACCCCTCAATCGGGGGGAAACGAACATCGTCAACTCGTATGCCGAGGGGGTGCAGCTTGCCAAGGAGGTGGGCCGCAAAGAGGTGCGCGTGCTGGCCGACATCTATCACTTTATGGAGGAAGTGGAACCGCTGGACCACATTGCCGACGCGCCGGAATGGTTGGCGCACGTGCATCTGGCCGACAGTGGGCGTTATTACCCCGGCAGTGGCTCCTATCCTCTGCGGCGGCTGTTCGATATACTAAAAGATATTGGGTATCAGGGGATGGCCTCGGTGGAATGTCGCTGGGGCGACGATTTCACCGCCGAGAGCGGCAAGGCGCTTGCGTTCCTGCGCGATTGCCTGGGCCGCCTGGACTGATTGACAGACGAAACCTCCGGAGACATGCAATCTCCGGAGGTTTTTTCGTGTTCTGGCGTTACTCGTGCTTGCGTTGGGCCGGAACAGGCTGGCCGAGCCGGGTTACTGCCAGGGGTCTACGATGTCATCTTTTTTGGTCGTCTCGGTCGGCTTTTTCTGGCCGAACAGGTCTTGGAGAAACTGGCGTACCTTTTGGTCCACCGTCTGGCCGATGCTGGACCAATCGGCGTCTGGCTCTGTGCCCACAAAGCGGCTGATCCCGCTCCTGGTGGTGCGTTCCAGATGTTTGCCAATCTGGTTCCAGTTGGCGTCCTCTGGAAGCCCCAGGGTGTTTGCGGCCCCTTTGCGCGCTGCTTCACCGGCGTTGCGGCCAATGGTGTCCCAATCCGCGTTCTCGTCGGCCCCTACGGACCGGGCTGCTTCCCGGCGGACCTGCTCATGGAACCGCTGGAATAGCTCTTTCCATTCCTCCGCCGTGCTGGAAGATGGCTTGCCCTCGGAAGTTGACTGTTGGCCCTTATCCATGCAAAATACCTCCTTGCGACTAATGAACGGAGCCTATGAACGCATTCTAGTACAAGAATTCAGGGCCGTCCAGCGCAACTGTGGGGCAAGATAGGCCATAATGCTGTGGACAGAAGAGCTTGCCGGGACTAGAATGCTAGGGTAGTAGCTGGAAATGGGGCAACCTCACATGGTTGCAGGAGGTTTCACAGATGGCAACTGAGAAGCCGGGTTGGTTGCGTATCATCAACAGCGTGGCCCCCATTCGGATATGTGACAACGGGGGGTGGACGGACACCTGGTTCGCAAAGTATGGCCGGATATTTAACATCGGCGTCTACCCTTACGTGGAAGTACAGATTCGGGTTTACCCGCGATACGAGATGGAGCACCGCGTCATTCTCAACGCTGAGAACTTTGGACATCGGTACGCCATTTTCCCCAAGAATGAACGGCACGAGTGGATTCATCACCCCCTCCTGGAAGCAGCCATTGACTATATGGGGGTGCCAGCGGACCTGTCCGCGCAGATATCCATTTTCTCCGAGGCGCCAGCGGGGTGTTCGACGGGCACTTCGGCCGCTGTCACGGTGGCGCTGATTGGGGCACTCAACCGGCTGACCCCTACCCGCATGACCCCTTTGGAGATTGCCTATGCCGCGCACCGCATCGAGACCGAGATTTTGCACCAGCAGAGCGGCATCCAGGATCAGCTCTGCTCGGCCTTTGGCGGCGTGAATTATATCCAGATGTTTGATTACCCTTATGCGGCCGTTTCGCCGATTTTCCTACCCAATGAGACGTGGTGGGAGCTAGAGAGGCGGTTGTGCCTGATTTTCCTGGGGCGCTCGCATAGTTCGTCGGCGATCCACGAGATGGTGATTCACGGGCTGGAGGATGACGGGCCTGACAACCCCAAGCTCGAAGCTCTGCGTGAGAAGGCAGACCTGGCGCGCAATGCCGTGTACGACGGGGATTTTGTGGCGTTGGGCAAGGCAATGAGCGCCAATACCGAGGCGCAGCGCAATCTGCATCCTGGACTGGTCAGCCAGGACGCCCAGCAGATCATCGAGATCGCCCAGAAGCATGGCGCGCTGGGGTGGAAGGTGAACGGCGCTGGCGGCGAAGGGGGGTCCCTGACCATTCTCAGCGGCTCGTCTATGAGCCAGAAACGCAACATGATTCAGGCCATCGAGCAGACCAATCCCATGTTCCAGAATATCCCGGTTTACCTCAGCCGGTTTGGGGTGCGGGTCTGGACGCAAGAACCCGAGGGGGGCGACTAGCCCCGGCTTTGCCGATGGCTGTTCGGCCAGACGCGCAAACTGCCCAAGGCGATGTTCAACGCCTTGGGCAGTTTTTCATTCTCTGTACCGCGCTACGAATCAGTGGTGTACGTCGTCCGTGATGCGCTTGTCGGGGCCGATGTCCTTGCGAACGGACATCTTTTTCAACTCCTCCAGGAAGACGTCGTAGCGTTCCCGCGCTACGGGGATGCTCACCGGCTCGCCCGTCCTGCCGGAAAGGATCATTGCGTTGATCAGCTCGACGGTGTTGAGGCCCTCGATGCCGGGGGCAATCAGTTCTTCGCCATACAGGATATGGCGGGCCATGTTCCGCAGGATAGCCCCGTGGCCTGACTCGCGCTCTGGAATCTCCACCTCGACCTCTTCGACATCTGGGCGCCGCCACATTTCGGTGGAGCCATCGCTATAGGCTTTGACGCCTTGCGGGATACGCCAAAACTTGATCTCACGGTCGACGACCCGCAGCTTGCCCAACTCGCCCGAGATTTCCAGGATGTCGGTGCCGGGCACCTCGGTTGTGGAACAGTAGATAAAGCCGGTGGCCCCGTTGGGATATTCCAACATGGCGGCGGCCACGTCTTCTACCTCGATTTTGTGGTTGACGGTGGCGCAATAGGCCGTGACCTTGTTGGGCAACCCGGCCAGCCAGGTGAAGCGGTCCAGCGAGTGCGGGGCCTGGTTGATCAGCACGCCGCCGCCTTCGCCCGCCCAGGTGGCCCGCCAGCCTGCGGAATTGTAATAAGCCTGGCTGCGGAAATCGGCGTACACCAGCATGGTGCGGTAGATTTCGCCCAGTTGCCCGCTTTTCACCAGGTTCCAGGCTGCCTGCCAGATCGGCTCGGTGCGCGACTGGTACATGACGCCGAAAGGCGTGCCGGTATGCTTGGCGGTGGCTACCATCGCGTCTGCTGCCGCTACCGTGACGGAAATGGGCTTCTCGGAGATGACCGGCTTGCCCTGTTCCATGGCATAGATGGCGATTTCGGGGTGGAAATAGTGGGGCGTAGCCACCATGACGGCGTCTACATCCTTGCAGTCAATCAGGTCGTGATAGTCGGTAAAGTATGGCACGTTGTACTGCTCGCCCACCGCTTCGGCGACCTCGGGCACGATATCGCAGACTGCGGCCAGCTTGCACTCCTCGATGGACTGCATAGTCTTGGCATGGCCGGACCCCATGCCCCCTGTACCGACGATACCAAAACGCACTTGGGCCATGACGACACCTCCCCTGTCAGAGTGAGTGTTAGACGTTCGATGTGAGCCGTTCGGCCCGCATTATACTCTGTTTATTGCAGGCGATACAAGCGGCGTGATCGCACAAGCAAAAAAACAAACGCCGTAAACTCGATGCCCGTCGTTGGACCGCCGGCGTCCTTGCCCAATGGCGCTAACTTTTCGCGGATCAAGTGCTAGGGCAAGATCGGAGTTGCCCTCATCCGCCCTTCGGGCACCGGCATACATGCCGCTTTCTCCCGGGGGGAGAAGGCGGCAAGCGCGGCAATATGCCACCGGCATACATGCCGCCCTCGCCCCCTGGGAGAGGGAGCGGCTGAGTACAGCCGCGGGTGAGGGTGGTGAGGGGAATCTGCTGGCCGTGACAATCAAATGTTAGTGCTATTGAGCATCCTGCCGGTCCAGTTGCGTCCAAGACGCTGGGCGGTTTTTGTGTTAGAATAGCGATGATGGCTTGATGGCCCTGGTTGTATGGTCATCTATCCGTAGCTCCATCAGAGGACAAGATGAGTAACGTTGCCACGCGCCTGCTCTCGCTGATTCTGCTGCTCCAGTCGCGGCCAAGCTGGAAGGCCGCCGACTTGTGCGCCGAGTTGCACGTCTCTGAACGCACGGTCCACCGTTACATGGGCATGTTGGAGGAGATGGGCATTCCCATTTGCTCCGAGCGTGGCCCATATGGAGGGTTCTCGTTGCTGCGGGGCTATAAACTGCCGCCCCTGCTCTTTTCGGCTGAGGAAGCTACCGTGCTGTATATGGGGGCCAACCTGATCAAAGAGGTGTGGGGGCAGACCTATGACGATGCTGTGACGGCGGTGACCGCCAAGCTGGACAATGTGCTGCCTGATGATCTGCGGCAGGAGGTGCGGCGCGCCCGCCAAAGCCTGGTGGTCAATGCGCCCACGGCTCTAGACTATCGCCCCTGGGGGGAAACCATCCACCAGCTTCGTCAGTGCATCGGGGAGCGTCGCCGCGTCCGCCTCACCTATCGCGGCTTTCGGCAGGACAACACCGAGCGCGACGTGGATTCGTACGCGCTGACGCTCCAGTGGGGGCTGTGGTATCTGGTGGGGTTCTGTCATCTGCGCCAAGAGTTGCGTACTTTTCGGGTGGATCGAATCCAGCAGGTTCTTCCGCTGGAAGACCGGTTCGTTCCCCCGCGTGATTTCGATGTGCGCGCCTATCTCGCCAGCGCGATGCGCTTTGAGCCACGATATACGGTAGTGGTCCATCTGGATGCCACCGCTGCCCCCCAGGTGCGTGAGCGATATGGGCACTGGATGGCACTCACCGACCACGAGGATGGCTCTATCACTGCCCGCTTTGAGGTGACGACGCTGGATTGGGCTACTGGTTGGGTGATGAGCCAGGGAGGGGCGGCCCGGGTGTTGGAGCCGCCCGAACTGGCCGCCCGCGTTCGTCAGACTGCCCAGGAGATCATTCGGCGGTATGCGGATGACGCCGAGTAGCAGGGCGGGCGTGGTTGTGCCTGGTGGTTGTAGCAAAGGCGCAGTCTGAAGGGCCGCCTCCTGCAAGCTGTCACAAGGAGCGGCGCTCTTCGTCCAGCACAGCCTTGGCAGCGGGAACCGCTTCCAGGATATTCGCCAGCCTATCGCAAGGGTATTCGGCGCAGTGGCCGCAGTTGGCGACGCTATGTTGTACACCACAAGCGCGAATGTCGCATTCGGGGCAATTGCTGCAATGCCGCCCTTCACCCAGGCAGCCGTCGCACACCACGTCCTCTACCTTCATCCCCGGCACGTTGTACTCCTCGCGCCATTGGGCTGCTACTTTTTCCAGTGCTTCCTGATCGTTGGCCTGTGTAGCCAGATAGGCCGGGCACTCGCTGCACACCAGTCCGCAATAAGCGACGATACGCTCCATGTCAATGCCTCCTTTAATTGTAGGGCTGGCCGATTTCACTCTGGCCTCGCCTGGATGGTTTGTCTGACTCTCAGCCCTCGCCCGCCGGGGGGGCCATGTGTTGCTGGAAGAACGCGCGCACCTCTTGGAACTGCTCATTCCCCGTCAGGGTTAAGGCGGCCATCTGGTCTACCAGTTC